>QMOL01000239.1 GCA_003648225.1 Chlamydiota bacterium | reverse complement strand
CGATTATTATTTTAATGATTATCGGTATTTGTCTGATCTCCATTGAAATATTTTTCCCGGGCTTCTCTCTTGGTTCGTCAGGACCGCTCGGCACTTTTTTCCAAAAGATTTTTGATATTCATATGTTTACTATTTAATCCAATAATTCAAATTAAATATTCAATATTCAACAAGAAATTTTCAATGGTAAAATAAATCCATTAATCCAATAATCCAATAATAATTATGCGTTCTAAATTACCTCCTTTTATTTGTTTTATCTGCGGAATTGTCCTCCTGCTCCAATTTTTCTCGCCATGGGACCCCATCGAAAAAGATATGCTCGAATGGGTCGGGAATTCAACTCAGGTTGTCGGCGTGTTCGCGCTTGCAATTGGAATTGCGAGTTTAGTTCACATGCACGGAAATAAAATTAAAAGAAAAATGCCCGGTTGGGGCTTTAGCTTAATAACTTTACTTTGTGTCGTTGTTGTTGCAACTATCGGTTTAATTCCGGCTAACAATATCAAAGTTAAAAGTCCAATTGTTGCCAAAACCGACATTTTCGGTGAAACAAATTTATTTGTTGAAACTACTCACACTTTATTTGGTTTTCAAACCGACTCTTCTTTTACAAACACGATTGTTGCAGGCAAAAAAATCCCCGTAAACAAGAAATCCGTTCCGATGTTTGACTGGTTCTATAATTATATTTTTGTGCCACTGTCCGCTACCACTTTCTCCCTGCTCGCTTTTTATATTATGTCAGCAGCTTACAGGGCTGTTCGGGTTAAATCATGGGAAGCCGGTTTACTTCTCGTTGCGGCGATTATTGTTTTGCTCGGACAAGTCCCGATGGAGCAAATACCTTTCGTGGGAAAATTTATTGCTTGCGGTACAATAAAAGGAATTTCCACCTTTGAATACCTCAAAAGCATTATCCTTGACTTCCCGAATACCGCCGCTAAACGTGGAATCATTATCGGTATCGCTCTCGGCGGATTAGCAACAAGTATAAAGATTATTTTCGGAATAGAACGACCTTATATGGGAGGACAGGGATAATAAATAATCCAAATTTAACAGAAAAATATTCAACAAGAAATGAACAATAATAAAGTAATAAATTCAATTTGCTCCACAGAGCAAATTTACTCAGCCGGGGCATACGCTTAGTAAAATCGTCCCGGCCACCTTTAAACCTTAAAACTGTTTTTATGAACGACAAACAAAACAAAGAAAGCTCAACTTTTATCCCCCCAAAGAAATCCTGGTGGGAAAAGAATTATCGCGCGGTGATTTACATTGCCGCGTTTCTCGCGGTTCTTGGCGGAATGTTTTCTAACAAGCCCATGCACTTAAACGTTTCTTCGGCAACAAAAGGGCTTTTTGATTCTGTTGAGGCGATTCCAAAGAAACGTCAAAAAACAATCGCGGAAGTTGAAGAAAAATTAAAAAAGGCTGAAGAAAAAAAAGACGATAAGAAAATCCGCGAACTGAAAACATATCTGACTCGCCTTAAACTTAATACCAACGGAGTTCTTTTGATCTGCTTCGATTTCGATCCGAGTACCGCACCGGAACTCAAACCGATGGCGATTTCGCTTCTCCGTCAGGCATTTAAAAATGGTATTAAAGTAATCGGTAATGTTGGTTATAATGTTATTTCAGCGCAGCTTGCTCAAAATATTATTGAAAACATTGCTCATGAATCATCTGATAAATTCCAGCCTAAAAAAGCAGGAAAAGATTATGTCTTTCTCGGATTCAGACCTAACGCGTTTATGGTTTATATGCAAATGGGGGAAAGCATTTTGTCGGCTTATGAAACCGATTACGCGGGAAATGACTTAAATACCCTGCCAATTATGAAAGGTGTACACGATTATGCCGAAATTGAAGATGTAGTCCTTCTTTCCGGTTATGTAGGCATGCCGGAAATCTGGATGAATGTCGGCAAAACTAAATTCGGGAAAGATGTGGGACTCGGCATGACAGCCGTTTCCGCTGCTGATTATTATCCTTATATCCAGTCAAAACAAATTACGGGACTACTTGCCGGACTGCGCGGCGCGGCGGAATATGAAACAGAACTTAAATCTCTCGGCAGCGGAGTTAAAGGCATGCGTTCACAACTTTACGCACATTCGCTTGCGATACTCTTAATTGTAATTGGCAATATTGAATTTTTTATAAGTAAATTCAGAAAAAAAAGGAAATAATATGATACCTGATACTTTTATTGATCTTACAGGAATATGGGTCGCCGCTTTGCTTACTCTTTGCGTCTTCTCGTTTTTGATAAAAGATAATTTTATGTTTAAACTTACCGAAGCAATATTCGTTGGCGTGAGTGTTGGTTACGGAATTGTTCTTACTTATCAAAACGGAATTAAACCGAAAATTGAGAAACCGCTCATTAAATATGTTCACAATCTGAAAGTTGATAAATCGGCGGTTACAAATACCATTATCACCGAAATTAATCACTTCATTAAATCAAATAAACCGACTAATGAAACTCAACTTGCCGCATGTGCGGCAATTCCTTTCAACGAAACCGGTTTTGGTGTTCTTATGGATGAAACGCTTACCCGTTCGTCACTTGACCTTGCTAATCAGCCGGATGTTTCCACCGCGGTACAAAACGCGTTAAAAAATTCGACTTTAAACATGAAGAATATTTTCGCGTTGGAAAAATCTGCGGAAAAATATTCAAAAAGTTACAAAACAGTCTCGCTTTCAAGAAATTTATGGGTCGCTTATATTATTTTTTCTCTCTTTCTCGGACTCCTTTTCCTCTCACGTTTCTCCCCGAAACACGCCTGGATATCAAGATATCCGATGGCTTATTTACTTGGAATAGGAGTTGGAATGGCAATGCCGCTGAATTTCCAAACACAAATCCTCGGACAAATTCAAGCTTCAATTATTCCGATAGTTCATACTGTTAGCGGAACAATCGACTGGTCAAAATCAATTGGAAATATTTCTTTGATTGTTGGAATTCTAAGTGTATTATATTACTTCTTCTTCTCCCTTAAAAAAGAAGACATCTTCTCACGTGGATTAACTAAAGTCGGTATCGCTTATCTGATGATCGGGTTCGGCGCGTCATTCGCTTTTACAATCATGGCACGTGTTTCTTTATTAATTGGCCGTGTGGAATTTTTAAAAGAAGAATGGATTATGGGAACATTAAAATATTTTGGATTTTGAATACAAACAATTCTCTACGTTTTAACCGTTGGGGCCGGGGTCATTTAATCTGTTTAGTCCGTTTTAAAATTTAAAATCTGCTTTATTTTTTTTCCACCATTTTTCCCATTCAGCTTGACTTTTAAATTCTTTATCACTTATCATTCCAAGCCCCCAAGCAGCTTCTTCACGCACATTCGAATGCTCATTTGCTAACGCTCTAATTAAAACATTCACAGCTTTCTTGTTTTCTATATCATTTATAATATCTATCGCTTCTTCGCGTATATCTTTATTTTCGCAGTTAAGACAAACCTCAAGTCCGGGTAAGAAATCAACTTGATTATTATAGAGATAAATTTGATCTAACAATGCTTCGATTCTGTTGTTATCTCCGTAATTCCGAAACATATCTTCATACTTTTTTACCACAGCTTTTGATGCGTCCTCCTCTCTTCCAAGAATAGCAATAGCCTTCAATGCGATTTTATCATTTTCAGAAGACATTTGATTAATTAATATTTGTTCTCCAGAAAGCTTATCAGCTTTTTTAACGGGTGCTGTTTTCTGTGCAGGAACTTGTTTTGATGTTCCCACGCACCCTAATAAAAGTAAAATAAAAACTATCAGTATTTTCTTCATATTTTAATTGAATATTGGATTATTAGTCCCTCTTTTAAGGTCTCTGACCCCGCGGATGCCGAGGGACTCTTTAGGGCGGGGGATGTTATTAATGGATTAATGGATTCACTTTGACATTGCTCATTTCTTGTTGAGTATTGAATATTTAATTAGATTAATGGATTATCCCCGCCAACTCCCACGCTTTTTTTAATTCCTCTACAGTTAGTTGACCGGGAACAGGACTTTCTTTATTATCGGTAAACGCATAAGTTAAAACCGAACCGAAAGCCGGAGCGGTAATTCTTGTTATTTTACCGTATTTCCCCATTCCCACAACAGCAATATTTTCATATTTGATGGTTAATGAAATTAATTGTTCGGCTTCGTTTTTTGTCTCGCACATTGTAGCAATTTTAGCGATATCGGCTCCGTTATCGAAACATTTTTTAATAATTGTTTCAAGTTCAGATTTTCCCGGAGTTTTCTCAAAATTATGATAAGACAAAACTACAGTAATTCCTTTTGCGTGAGCAGTTTTAATAATTTCATAAGCGAACTGCGCAAGCAATGACTCAATATCTATTGCATCAACTAATTCCAATATTGCGGAATAAATTTCATTTCTCTGCGCATTCGAACCGGCAAACTTCCCACCTTCGCTTTTATCCCGTAAAGTGAAAAGGATTGGGAAATTTAACTTCTTATTAATTTCAATCAAATCCTCTTTAAGCAAAAAGACATCCAAATCGTCCGCTAAATCCGCACGATACTCAATAATATCCGGCTGATGTTCAATCAAGTACTCAAGTTCTTTATCAAAATATTTTGGATTAAGAACTCCGACAATAAAAGGTGATTTGTTTATATCAAGCATATTTTTTTTTCTTTTTTAAACTTACAAATTTCTAATTGCTCTAATTCTTGACCCGCGTATGCTGGGTTCTAATTGTTCTAAGGAAATCCCAATTTACAATAAGCCAACACCAAACAATTGGTTTTTTCTTAGTTTGTTCATTAATATAGGTTCAATGAAATAACATGTGTATTATCGCATGGTCATTAGATCAATTAGGTCAATTAGATTAATTAGGTCAATTAGATTAATTAGGTCAATTAGATTAATTAGGTCAATTAGATTAATTAGGTCAATTAGATTAATTAGGTCAATTAGATTAATTAGGTCAATTAGAAATTAGGTCAATT
>QMOL01000238.1 GCA_003648225.1 Chlamydiota bacterium | reverse complement strand
ACTAAAATCTTCTGCTCCTGCAGAAACAGATTCGGCGACCCGCCAAACACAAACGTCTGCCCCGTCTGTCTCGGCTTGCCGGGCGCGCTGCCTGTTTTAAACAAACAGGTTGTAGATTTTGCAGTGCTTACCGGATTGATGTTAAACTGTAAAATAGCTAAATTCTCGAAATTTGACCGTAAGAATTATTTTTATCCCGACCTGCCGAAAGCGTACCAAATTTCTCAGTTTGATCTGCCAATTTGCGGATTAGGACAAATAAAAGCCGACGTAAACGGAAAAAGAAAAGTTTTCGGAATTACTCGCGCGCACCTCGAAGAAGACGCGGGAAAATTAATCCATGACGATGCCGGTGACGGAAGTTTGGTTGACCTCAACCGGACGGGAACTCCGCTGCTCGAAATTGTGAGCGAACCGGATATGCACTCGCCGGAAGAAGCTTATGTTTATCTCACAACATTAAAGCAGCTTATTTCCTATCTCGGAGTCAGTGACTGCAATATGGAAGAAGGGAGCCTTCGTTGTGACGCGAATGTGTCTATCCGACCTGTTGGTCAAAAAGAACTTGGCACGAAGGTAGAAGTTAAAAATTTGAACTCATTTAAGGGGGTGCAAAAAGCTCTTGAATATGAAATCAAAAGACAGACCGCTCTTTACACTTCAGGCAAAAAAGATGAGATTGTTCAGGAAACACGTCTCTTTAATGTCGATACAGGAAAAACTAACTCCATGCGCTCAAAAGAAATGGCGCATGATTACAGATATTTCCCCGATCCGGATTTAGTTCCAATGACCTTCACAGACGAAGAAATTGAGGAGTTCAGAAAACAGCTTCCTGAACGTCCGGAAGAAAAAAAATCAAGATTTATTAAGGATTTTGACCTGTCGGAATATGATGCCGCAGTTCTCACTGCAGAAAAAAATATTGCGGATTATTTTGAAGGAACAATTAAAAACGGCGCAGCACCTAAAAATGCCGCAAACTGGATTCTTAATAATTTGTTAAGTCAGCTCAATCAATCGGGAACTTCACTTGAAGAGTGTAAAATAACGCCGAAACTTCTCGCGGAACTGATTTCGTTAATTGAGAAAAAAACGATCAGCGGAAATATCGCGAAAAAAATCTTCCCGGAACTCTTTGAAACAGGTAACTCTCCCGAAAAAATCATCGAAGAAAAAGAACTCGTTCAGGTTACCGATTCATCTGAAATTGATGCGTGGGTTGAGCAGGCAATAAATGAAAATCAGGACGCGGTAGAGTCAATCAAAAACGGCGCGGAAAAAGCTATAGGCAGAATCGTTGGTACGGTGATGAAACTGAGCCGTGGAAAAGCCAATCCCGCAATCGTCCAGCAAAAGATTAAAGAAAAAATATAAAGCTTTTTGCCACTAATGCACAAATTAAAGACGAATATTCTTTAACCACATAAGTTATCCTCCTTTGGCGGACTTTCAGCATAGGGAACACATAAGAACTTAAATTTATTTATTTTTAAAATCTGTATAAATCCGCATAATCCGCGATGGATCTTCTGTGGGCAGAAAAATTGAATTTAGATTATTGAATATCCAACGTTCAATATCCAATGTCCAATTTCATTTTACTTTTTTGGTTCAATTGGTTATAATTTGATTAATGAAACCAACTGTTTATATAGAAACGAGTGTGATAAGCTACCTGACGTCACGACCAAGCCGAGATTTAATCATCGCTGCACATCAGCAAATTACAAATGACTAGTGGAAGTTATTACATCTTTTTGACCCATATATTTCTGATGTTGTATTTAATGAAATTTCCCTTGGAGACCCGACAGCGGCTGAAAAGAGGCTTGGTATTGTAAAAGGGATTGAATATTTAGAAATTAATTCCGGTGTGTTAAAATTGGCAAAAGAATACTATAACGCGATTAATTTAACAGAAAAATCACGATTAGATTCATTACATTTAGCTTTAGCTGTCCATCATGGAATGGATTATCTTATAAGTTGGAACCTTGTTCACATATCAGGTGCACGTCCAAGAAAAATCGTTGAACAGATTAACCATTCTTATAACATTATAACTCCGATAATATGCACACCCGAAGAACTCTTGGAGGAACAATTATGAGAGATCCTATTATTGAAGAAATTAGAAATATTAGAAAACAAATTGAAAAAGAATGTGCGAATGATTGGAATTCACTTCAAAAACATTTTTCTGCTCTACATGCCGCTCATAAAGTTAAAACGTTCACCGGCAAACCAAAGAAAATATTAAAGTATAAATCCGCATAAACGAGATAGTTTGAATTCTGATTTTGGAGTGCAATCACAAAGGTGCGATAGCGACGGTTTGTTGCCAAAAGATAATTTAAATGCATTTTTAAATCTGCGGAATTTGCGGGTAAATTTTTCCGCCACCGATTACACGAATTAAAAAACTACCAACTATTAGCTACGAACTATTAACAAATAACAAAGGACTTAACTACTTAATTACTTAATTTTTAAAACTCGCAAAGCGTCCGCGGGACAGTTACGCGAATTTCAATTTCATTTTACTTTTCCCGGTTCATTCGTTATAATATTCGTATGGTTTAATTAAATAGTTCTTAAGAACACAATGTTATGATTGCAATAGTTATATACTTTTGACAAATTGTTAATATGGGAAATATGCTGGAAATAATAAAAATTTTGGCAACTCATGGAAAAATACAAATTTCAGAACATGGGTATGATGAACTTGCAGAAGACGGAATATTTGTTCGAGATATTGTATCGGGATTGCATGATGCAGAAATATTGGAAGAGTATCCCGAATATCATAAAGGTGCCTGTATCCTTGTTTTAGAATATGATTGTGAAGAGAAACCTGTACATGCAGTATGGGGAATACCAAAAGGCAAATCAAGTCCGGCAGTTCTTGTAACCGCATATAGACCCGATAAAAATCGCTGGTCAGATGACTTTAGGAGAAGAAAATGACAAAAACATACAAACAAAAACTTATTCACGAAGACAGTTATGTAGCCGAAGTTGATGTTGAAGTAATTGAGTCTGATACGGGATGGGAACCATATATTTCACTTGATGACGCATACAAGCTTGATGATGTGCGTTCTGCGCTTCGGCGTGGTGACATCAAAACTGCTTCTCGCTTGGCGCGTGTGTTTGCTATGACTCCCGTTAACAAATAACAAGAACACCGAAGTAGATACTGACATAACTACAACCACGGATAACAAAATTAACAAAGGAATTAAAACTTAATTACATAAATCTTAAAACTAATTTTTGTATTTAGAACTATATTCTTTATTTTAACTTTGAAATTGAATATTCCTGCTTCAGAAGTGCGCCTGTGGCGTATTGATTATTGAATATTTAAAATGTTCTTCTTACAAACATTTTATTGCGTTTAACGCTGTTTCGTTCCTAACGAAAACGACCAATTTTATAGGAGTAACGAACAGTCAGAAACGCGTCCTCACGGACGCGGCTTCTGCTGTGTTGCTCCAGGGTGCTTGGTCGTACCTCGTTAGGGACACGGACATGAAGTTCGCGTCCCTTTTTTTGCAACTCCTGCCAAAAATCCCGCCAACTTCCTTTCCCAAAAACAGTTATTTTTTTTTTGACACTAATTTACAATAGAGTAAGGGAAGGGATATTGTTTCCCTTGCCCTCCTCGTCAAACCGTGCGTGCGGTTTTCCCGCACACGGCTTACCGATAGTTTTCATCTTAAGCTTTCACAAGTTGTCGGGTTAATGTATATTGGGTTGGGTCTATTAGTCCGTATTTCCCGACTAATACCTTGAATGCCCCATGATTATAGAGCTTACATTTACGCTGACTTTTCCTTTGGTAATATCTTTTCAATTTCATCGAAAGATAATATCTAAGGTTTCGTTTCGATTTCGCCGGATATGTCACTTTTTTTATCGTAAAGTAATTTATCCAGCCTCTTGTTATTGCATTTAGTTCTTTGGCTACTAATCGGGGTGGTTTATGCCCACTATTTTTCAGATATTCACTGATTTTAATCTTAACTTTCTTTTGCGATTTCTTGCTCGGCTCTATATTCAGATATTTTCCTGAACATCCATACAAATCTCGCGAGTAACAGAAAGTATGACCCAGAAAATCAAATGACTCTTCGTAAGCTTTTACCATTTTACTCTTTTCCTCATTCAGCTTTAGCTTCATCTTCCCGAACATTTGGTTCATCTTTTCAAGACATTCTTTCGGTATTTTTCTCGCCATTAACACAAAATCATCTGCGTATCTGACTATTTTTACACCGCTTTGTTTAAAAATGCTGCCAACCCTGTTTACCGCTTTGTCGAATAAATGAAGATAAATATTTGCCAGTAGCGGAGATATTACTCCGCCTTGAGGCGTTCCTGTTTTGGTCTTCTTTCCTCCTTTCGGGTTTCCGTCTTCCATTACAGTTACTTTCAACCACATTTTTATCAGGTGAAGTATATTTTTGTCGCTTATTCTTAACGCTATCAGGTGCATTAATTCCTTATGAGGAATCGTGTCGAAATAGGCGCTTAAATCTGCGTCAAATACTTCCCTTTTACCTGCTTGCAAATTCTTTCGGATTTCTTTTACAGCATTCGCCGATGAGCGGCACGGTCGAAAACCATACGAGCTTTCCTCAAAATCTGCCTCGAATATTGGTTCGCTTACAAGCTTTACTGCCATTTGGATTACTCTGTCTTTTATTGTCGGAATTCCCAGCGGTCGGGATTTTCCATTCGCTTTTGGTATTAAAACCCGGAGTACTGCCTGGGGCTTGTAAGTTTTCTTTTCCAATTCTTCTATTATACCAGATATAAACTTATCAACTCCATTAGCTTCAATATCAGCAAACTCTATTCCGTCTACTCCACCCATTCCATTATTGGCTTTACATCTCTTGTAAGCTTCCCTTAAAAAATGCGGCAACCTCACTTTGTCATACAATACAAAAAAACGAAACGTTTTATCTTGCTTGGCTTTTCGATATAGTTTACGCTGAAAGTCTTGGACTCTTTCCGCATCTGTCATCAAATGTTTTGGTTTT
>QMOL01000237.1 GCA_003648225.1 Chlamydiota bacterium | reverse complement strand
GCACAACGGCCGGGGTCAAGGTCTGTTACAGCTACAACCTCAACATTAGGGGATGTCTGGAAGGAAAATTGCGCGCCGAATTGGCACAATCCAAAGCCGGCAATACCAACCCGAACTTTACGATCAGAATAAGGTTTCCAGGGTTTACTTCCGGCTGCAACCTTGCCGGTCTTATCAAAACCGGGGATAATGTTGCCGTTAGCATCTCTGGGCACTTCAACTTTTGATTGTTTCGGTTTTACACCGGCTGCCACAACCCGGCCGGCCATTCCGGATAGACCAATAGCAAGACCCGCGTTGCCAATTGTCTGCATAAAGTTTCGTCTTGACATTTTATTTTCTTTCATTTTTTTACCTCATTTTTGTTAGATTATTTTATTTTAAATTTTATAATTTTGGTTTTTCTCACCGTTATTAAAGTTTCTTAAATATCTCTCTTACCTTATTAAAGAAAAAATCAATTATTTCCGGCTCGATAATTAACGCGAACTTCATCAGTAAAGTTCTGTGATGTTCTTTGTAAGCGTGAACGCGAACCCATAAACCTTCTCTCAAAAGAAGTTCGCGCGCTTCAATTGCTTTTTCTCTGTCTTTAAATTTAAATCCGCCAAGCAGGCCGCGACCCATTGCTTTTTCTATGAGTTCAGGAAATTCACTTGCTACTTTTTTAAGTTCATTGAAATATAGATTTTGCACTTCAATAAGATGCTCTCTGTTTTCTTTAATCGCGTTAATACAGGCAAGAGCTGAAACACCGGCCATTGGCGCGTTGCCATTTGTACTCAGAGCATCAAACTGGGCAAGATTATCAAACTTTTTTTTGAAAATAGTAGCCGATTGACCATGAACCCCGCCCGTCATTCCTTTACCTACAACAACAGCATCCGGTACAACATCATATTGTCTGAACATCATAAGTTCAGGGACAAAAAAGCAGGATTGAATTTCATCCACAACAAGCATAGCGTCAACTTCAGTAGTTAGTTTCCTCATCAACTTTACAGTTTCATCTTTAATAAGCAAAGCTTCATTATTCATCATAACCGGCTCGAAGAAAAAGCATGCGATTCGTTTCCCGTATTTTTCAAATGTATTTTTTACCTGTTCTAGATTGTTTGCTTCAAGCTGGACAAATTCAACTCCGTCTTTGCTGAATAATCCCGGCCACATTCCGCGCATTGCCTGAGCAAAAGTATCTGTTCCGTGATAATTATTTTGCCAGGTAATAAATACAGGCGCGCCAAGTTCTGAATAATTGTTTTTGTAATAAACATAAGCCATTCTGAAAGCCGCAGCACAGGCGACAGTTCCTGTACAAGTACTGACAATTGCCCTGTTTAAAATATTGTCCGCTTCAACGATATCGTCAAGTCTCGGGTCATCAAGCCCATCAAATCCATTTACAATAGAAACTAACTCTCTTGCCAGAGCTTTAAGCGGATTTCCGGGAATGTCCGAGTGACAATCCCAGGTTATTCCAATATTCATTGCATTAATAATAGCTTTATTTGTAATATCCGAAGAATAACCCCATGGCATTTGATAATGTCCTGCTGTGCAGTCCAAAATCACTTTTCCTTTTTCTGTAATAAAAAATAGTCCTAAGCCGGTAAGAAAATGATCATTTGACTTTCGGCTTGATTTCTGAATAAATGAATTATCAAAACTTTTTGCTATCGGAAGATCAATTGTTTTACCGACATATTCAAGCAATTCCGACATAGATTTTTCTTTTAAGAATTTATGTCCGGATTTAACTTTTTGTGATAAAGCTTCTGTTTTTTTCCCAAATAAATTATTTTTCATTTGATTCTTCCTGTTTTTTATATTTCTTCATATCTCATATTATGCGCCTGCGCAACCGGTGCATTAACTAATTTACCTTTATAAACATTCAAAGCGGTTTTCAATGGTTTAGATTTTTCTATTGCTGCTTTCACTCCGAGATTTGCAAGTTCGATTCCATATCTGTTTGTAACACTTGTTAATGCCAAAGTAGAACTTAAAGCGACTGCGCCCGGCATATTTGCGACGCAATAATGGACGACATCATCAATTACAAAAGTCGGGGAGGTATGACAAGTTGGTTTTGAAGTTTCCACACATCCACCTTGGTCAATTGCAATATCAACAATAACCGCGCCTTTTTTCATTGTTTTTAAATCTTCTTTCATAATTAATTTTGGTGCTGCGGCTCCTGGAATTAATACAGCACCAACTACTAAATCAGCATCCTTTATTACTTCTTTAATATTCGTAGGTGTTGAATACAAAGTGGTTATGGAAGCTCCAAAAATATCATCAAGTTCCGAAAGCCGCTTTGCAGAAATATCCATAATTGTAACATCCGCCCGCATTCCAACGGCGATTTTACAAGCATTTGTTCCCGCAACACCTCCGCCGATAATCACAACTTTTCCTTTTTTAATTCCCGGCACTCCGCCAAGCAGAACTCCTCGTCCGCCAAAAGGTTTTTCAAGATATTTAGCACCTTCCTGAACAGACATTCTACCGGCAATTTGAGACATTGGAATTAAAAGCGGGAGCGAGCCGTCTTTCTCTGTCAAAGTTTCATACGCGAAACCAAAGATTTTTTTATCTAACATTGCCTGAGTAAGCGTTCTGGCTGCAGCAAGGTGAAGATAAGTATAAAGGATTTGCTCTTCGTGGAATAAATCATATTCTTCAGGAAGCGGTTCTTTTACTTTTATAATCATATCGGCATCATCAAACAATTTTTGTTTATCGCTTATAATTTTGCAGCCGTTATTTTTATAATCTTCATCTGAAAAACCGATTCCCACACCGGCACCGGATTCAATAATAACTGAATGACCGTTATTGATATATTCTTTTGCGTTGGCGGGCATCAAACTGACTCTGTATTCTTCTTTTTTTATTTCTTTTGGTATTCCTATTTTCATTTTTTTAAGTTTGTTATTATGATATTAATATTTAGTTTTTTAAGTTTATTTATTATTTTTTCATCAACTTTATCATCCGTAATTATATTTTGTATTGAAGTAATCGGCGAAAACATATAAAATGAATTTTTCCCTATCTTAGATGAATCACACAATAAATAATTAACACTCGACTTTTCTATTATCTTTTGTGTGATTTCGCCTTCCTGTTCATCATAAGAACTCAAACCGTCTTCTATAGTGAGACCATTCGCACCAATAAACGATTTATGGATATGATATTCGTCTAAGTTTCTTAACGCCATACTACCATAAACCGACTTGCGTTCGTGAATTATCTTACCCCCAATTAAATTCAGGTTTATATTTTTGTGATTAATAAGTTCCGAAACAACAGGAAGTGAATTTGTAATTATACGCAATCCTTTTTTATTTTTAATATATTTACAAATTTTATATAGCGTCGTTCCGCAATCAATAAAAACAGTATCGTTATTTTCTATAAAATTTGCCGCTTTACGACAAATCTCGTCCTTTTCTTTTTCCATTTCTTTTAATCGCTTGTCAAAAGCAAAAATATTTGTTATTGCTTCCGATTTTACCGCGCCTCCGTATTTTCTAATCAAAAAACCTTTTTCTTCTAATTCATTCAAATCACGCCGAACAGTTGTTTTAGTAACATTAAACCGTTTGGCAATATCAGAAACTTTAACGAAATCTTTTTCATCAATTAAGTTTAAAAGATATTTTTTTCTACTTTCTTTTATCATTTTCTTTATTTCCTTTTGTCGTTTTTGTTAACATTATTTGATCAACACCAATTAAAGAATTAGAGGATAATACATCTTCTGCCACAAATACTAAATCAGCAAAGTTTGTTTTCAAAGAGAATGTTCCAAAACTAATTCGTTTTATTGTATGCGGTCCCGCAATTGAATTATCGCCTGATTTTTCTTTTATTTCCTTAATTAAATCCTTAGGTTTAAATACCGCGACAGTTTTATTTGTAACAGAAAACTTGGGCTTAATTTCTGATAAAATGGTCAGCGGATATGAAATGTCAGCTTTTTGATTATCAACTAAAATATGAAAATTCCCGTAATCTTTTCCTAAAGTTATTAAAGCTGATAATTTATATTCTCCTTCTTCTTCAACAGGAACTTTAAATGTTAAAGACTCTCCTGATTTAGAAGGAACAAATAACACCTGTCCGCGTCCCGTCCACAAATTAAATTTTTCTTTAGAAGCAAGAGCGCTTCTTTTCTGAATTTCAACAGTTGAATTTTTAGTTACAGTAAAATCAATGTTTTCCGCCTCGAGCCACAATGTTTTACTCCCATGCATTGCGGTATAAACACAAAGAGATACAATTGTAATAACCATTAAAGCCCACCAAATTCCGAGATTTTTGAATCCTTTATATTTTTTCCTTTCGTTTTCCGGTATTCTAAGAGCACTTTTTGTCCAGATTACACCAACAAGCTCACTTTCAGCTTTAGGTTTTGTAAAGAAAGAAAGAATTACCAAAATTAGTATTGAAACGCAAAACACAAAAAATGTGTGATACATAAAACTATTATAAGGCTGTAATAACGGACTCATCGGAAAAATGACAAAAATCGTTAACGGCAGAACTATGATAAATCCAAATATCATTGTAACTGTAGCCGCTGCCGGCGTAATTTTTTTCCACATAATACCAATTAGAAAACAAGCTGAAATAGGCGAAGCAATATAGAAAAAAACTGTCTGAATAAGTTTAAAAACTGTTATTCCCGGAAACGACGCGAGAATTAAAGCTACAACAATACCAACAAGCATAATAACAACTCCGCTCAACCGGCCTACAAAATGCAGTTCTTTATCTCCCGCTTTTTTTCTGAAAATTGATTTATAAATATCTAAAGTAAAAATAGTAGAAGATGAATTGGTTATCGCGCTAAGCGTTGACAAAATCGCACTGGCAAGACCGGCAAGCACAAGACCTATGAGTCCGGCCGGAAGGAATTGATTAACCATAAAAGGCCATGCCTGGTCGCCATCACTAATATTTGATTGAAAAAGATAAAAAGCAATAATTCCGGGTACAACTACAATAAATGGAAGAAGCGCTTTGCTGAAACCAGCCATAACAATTCCCATCCTGGCATCCCATTCACTTCG
>QMOL01000236.1 GCA_003648225.1 Chlamydiota bacterium | reverse complement strand
TGGTGGAAGTTCACAAGATTTCTTTATATTTCGATTGAAAGATTTAACGACACTTATGGGACAAATCTTAATAGTTTAGTAGACGTTTATCTTGATGACGCAATAAAATTTGGCGTTACTCCGCGTGAAGACATAGAAAAATTTGTTTTTGAAAAATGTAATTCCATGTATTATGAATTACATACAAAAACAAACACCTGGAATAAATTCTTAAAAGAAATTTATGACGAAATACCGGAAAAATCAAGAAAATATTCCTTCAAAAAATATTGTGAAATTTATCCTCCGGCAGAAAGATTTCCAACTAATACTCAACATTACGCGCTGTGGACAAGATATATCAATCAAATGAAACTTGGAACGAACGGACTCCCGGTTTATGTTCGAAAATTTAATGAAGTAAAAATCTGGTCTCCTATAAAAGAATATAAAAATTTCCTGAAAAAACGTTATAACGGTAATATTGATAAATTAAACGAGGCTTACGGACCAACTTATGTAATGGGTCGGCTGTATAAATCGTTTGATGAAATTGAATTATTTCCAATTCCTGATATTATGTTTTACGATTTTGTGAAAAAACATAAGCAAATTATGCGTACATATATTTTTGGAAACTATTCTACCGTTATAAATTATATTGCTCTTCACGGACATTCGTTATGGGTGACCCTTATCTTTATTGTTTTGTGCATAGCGAGCTCGCTTACAATAAATCCAATGGCGGCTTACGCGCTTTCCAGGTTCCGCCTGACTTACGCCAATAAAATTCTGATTTTCTTTCTTGCCACAATGGCTTTCCCGGCTGAAGTAGCGATGATACCGAATTTTCTTATGATTCGTGACCTTGGATTATTAAACACTTTTGGCGCACTGGTGCTGCCTGGACTTGCTAACGGATTTGGAATTTTTCTTTTGAAAGGATTCTTTGACAGTTTGCCACCGGAACTTTATGAAGCTGCTTTAATTGACGGAGCATCAGAATGGAAAATGTTTTATTCTATTACATTACCGCTGTGCAAACCTATTCTTGCGGTTATGGCTCTCGGTGCTTTTACAGGAGCTTACGGAGCGTTTATGTTTGCTTTTCTTGTTTGTCAGGATAAAAGTATGTGGACTTTAATGGTCTTCCTTTATCAGTTCCAGCAGGAGTACGGTAACTTTATGATTATGGCTTCACTTGTTCTCAGCGCGATTCCGACTTTGATAGTTTTTATTCTTTGCCAGAGAGTAATTTTAAGAGGAATTGTTATCCCGACATTTAAGTAGTCGTCCCTCAAATTTAACTTTTTAAGGGCCGACTAAGTAGTTGTCTTTTTAAAACACATCCTAAGTTGTGTCCAAATAACAAATAACGATTATCGAATAACTATTTCTTTTTTTCTTTTGATTTTATCAGCATTTTCATTAAAGTTTTAGCTGATGCAGCGTTTTCACCATCCGGATCTTTATTAAGAGAAACCGAAAGGCAATTTGTAGCTGCTGTAAATTCGTTTTCATATGGCGCATGTATTACACCGAGTAAATAATATGTATCAGCATTTTCCGGATAAAGCTTCCATAAAGTTCTTGCATGATAAAGAGCTTTTTTATGATCTCCGCGTGCATGTGAAATAAGCGCGAGATTATATCTTGTTTCCGGGTTTGTATAATCTGCTTTTAAAGACTGAAAATAAAGTTTATATGCTTTTTCCAATTCATTGTTACGCGCGTAAATATTCGCGAGAGTTGTAATTAGAAAAGGAGGAACACTTTCAGAACTGTTTAATTTCTTTTCTAAAATAATTATTGCGTTTGATTCATCATTATTATTCAATAAAGCATTTACGTAATTATTCACAACGCGAGATTTTTTAGGCGATTTACTGTAAGCATCCGCCCATAATGAAAGTTCGGTTTTCCAGGCAGTTGAGCGGTTATAAGTCAGCAAAGCGAGAAATAAAATAAGAACCACCGCACAGCTTCTTATAAAAAATTTAACACTTTTATAATGAACATATCTGGTAAATAAGCAAACAATACCTAAAAAAGCCCATATAAGTCCGGCAACACCAAGATAAGCCCTGTGCTCAAACATGAGATCCGGTGTCGGAATAATACTTGACTGGGGCAGCATAACGATAAAATAAAACAGCAGACCCCATAAAATTAACGGCGCTATTTTTCTTAAAAACCACGCAATTACAAGTAAAAAGAAAATTGTAAATGAAGAAAGTAAAAAAGCGGGAGAAAACCATGATGCACATAACTTCACATCAGGATCAATTTGAAATCCAATCGGGAAGAAGAAAAGTCCAATATATTTTAACAGCACTTTCGCCTGTGTTAAAACATAAGTATAGCGGTTCAAACCTGGGGTATTAACATATAAAGCGCCCCCCATTGAATTCCACGCGTGTCTTAGCTGATGAAAATCCCATTTAATGATATTCATAAAAATAACTGCCGGAATAGCAATAATAAAAATAGAAAGTCCAATAGTTAGAAACCAATTCTTCTTTGTCCATGATTTAAAATCAGGAGGTTGAAGAAAAATCCATGACAGTAAAATTAAAATTACAGGCAGCGTGACTATTATTTCTTTACAAAAAGCTCCAATAAGAAAAGCGGCAACTGCGCCAATCCACCCGGCAAACTTTGATTTTCCCGGTAAATAACCGCGTGCAAGGCTGAACATTGCTAATAAATAACAGAGAGAAGCGCTTAACATTAGTCGTTGGGTAATATAAATAACCGGTTGGGATTGAAGAGGATGCACCGCAAAAACGGCTGCAGCAAACAAAGCTGCAAGTTTTGGAGAAAGAAAGAAAACAGCCGCCGGATAATTTTTTCTAATAAAAAAGAAAAGCAATTCTGTAATTTTAAAAACCAGAAAAACTGAAATAAGATGAAGAATAAAATTTACAAGATGGTAACCAAAAACATCGTAGCCGTGAATTGTCGCATTAGCTTTTAAACTTAAAAAAACCAGCCATCGGGTTGCCGGATAAGATTTAATAATCTTGGCGGGGGAAATATTTTCTAAATTTGCATTTACAATTTGGTTATAATCATCAAGATGAAACGATGATGTAAAACTCGGCAGGAAAGCGATAACGGCAAGAAATAAAATGAGAAAAAATACCGGCAAAGCAAGTTTATTAGAACTATTTTCAGATAAATACTTTTTCATTTTATTTTAGTCACCGGATTTTGAAGATGAGATTATGGCCTCATATTCATACAAAATGTCTTCCTGCTCGTAAGTTTCTATTGCGCCGGGACGTTTTCGACGAACTTCCGCGATGGCTTCTTCAGCGGTCGTTCCTTGTGAAATTAAATAAGCGGCAAGAATGGTTCCTGTCCTGCCGTATCCCATCATACAATGAACAACCGGTTTTTTATCGGCTTTTAAACAATTCTTTAAGAAATCAACACAGAGGTTTAACTGCTCAATTGTCGGCGGACAAAAGTCCTGAACGGGAATATGAAGAGAAATAAAATCGTCAAGCCATTCTGCAGGCAACTGTTTCTTTATTAAAGTTAGAATTGCAGAAATGTTTTTATTTTTCAACCATTGAATATCATTGAGCGAACGCGGCATTGCACATCCACCAATATTTCTAATTTCAAAATAATGAAGGGGATTAGAATTCATTTTAATATTTTACAATAGTTTTATCTGTCGGGAAAAAACGGCGGTATTTACGAAGTAACGGTGCAACTTCGCTGCTTAAATATTCTTTAGTTTGTTCCGGAGCACGACCAACGCACCTTTTCGGGTTTAGTTCATTTTTGATTTCTTCAAGTGATAGCCCTATTTCCGGATCGTTAGCCATAAGTTCCACAAGATTATTTTTTTGTCCTTTGCGAATCTTTTGTGTTGCAGCCATTGAGTGAATTCTAATTCTTTCGTGAACGTCCTGTCTGCTTTTGCCTTTGGAAACTGCAAGCATTAGAATAGGTTCAGTGGCTATAAAGGGAAGGTTTTCATTTACCCGCTGCGCAACAATTTCAGGATAAACAGTTAGTCCTCCGGCAATATTTTCTACGATTAAAAGTATCGCATCAGTTGCTAGAAAAGCTTCGGGAATTGCAATTCGACGATTTGCGGAGTCGTCTAAAGTACGTTCAAGAAATTGCGTTGCAGCTGTCATTTGAGGCGAAGTAGCAAGAGAAAGAACAAGGCGGGCGAGAGAATCAGCTCTTTCGCACCGCATGGGATTTCTTTTGTAAGCCATAGCCGAAGAACCTATTTGTTTTTTTGCAAAAGGTTCTTCAAGTTCGCGAACACTTTGTAAATAGCGGATATCGTTAGTCATTTTACTTACAGATACTGCGATACCGGTTAATGCGGCAAGGATTTCCGCGTCAACTTTTCTTGGATATGTTTGTCCGCCGACTGCGTAAAAAGATTTAAAATTAAACTTTTTAGTTATCTTTTGTTCCAATTGTTTAACTTTTTTATGGTCCCCTTTGAATAATTCCAAAAAACTTGCCTGCGAGCCTGTTGCTCCTTTGATACTTCTAAATTTTAAATGATTAAGCACAAAAGTGAGATGTTCGTAATCAAGCTGCAAATCCTGAAGCCACAAAGAGGCACGCTTGCCTACAGTTGTAAGTTGTGCCGGCTGAAGATGCGTGTAACCGAGAGCGGGTCTTGATGCTTCTTTACGAACAAATTTCGATAAGGTTCTTATTGTGTCAACAAGTCTGTCGCTTACTAATCTTAAAGCGTCGCGATAAATAATCAGATCAGCGTTATCTGTAACAAAACAACTTGTCGCGCCGAGATGAATAATCGATGCCGCCGATTTTGCTTTTTTACCGTATGCAAGAACGTGAGCCATGACATCGTGCCGGACCTCGCGCTCGATTTTGCTTACTTCATCAAAATCTATGTCAGAGACATATTTTTTTAACTCGGCAATTTGTTTTTTTGTGATAGAAATACCAAGTTCGCGTTCGGATTCGGCAAGGGCAATCCACAACTCCCGCCATTTTTCATAGCGTGTTTGTGAAGAGAAAATTTCTGTCATGCGTGAACTTGAATAGCGCTCTGAGAGCGGATTTTGGTAAGAAGAAAACATAGAGATTGTTGGATTAATGGATT
>QMOL01000235.1 GCA_003648225.1 Chlamydiota bacterium | reverse complement strand
GGAAACTGTTAGATTTGCCGCTATTGTCCGTGATAAAAAACTTATGATTCCTCAAGGTGATACTATTATTCAACAAAATGATGAAGTTTATCTCGCCGGTACAAAAAACGGAATTAAAAATATGATCAGCTGGCTCGCGCCGTCCAATAAACCAATTAAAAAAATAATAGTCGCCGGTGCAAGCCGTATGGGAATTAAACTTGCCCGTAAACTTGACAAAACCGGATTTGATGTTCGAGTAATAGAAAATGATTTTAATAAATGTGAAGAAATTATAGACAAAACTGAATCTGATATGAAAGTAATTAATGGTGACCCTACTAATTACTTTATACTGAAAGAAACAGGCATTAGTGAATGTGATGTTTATATAAGTGTTCTTGATGATGACGAAGATAATATTTTAAGCTGCGTTCTTGCAAAAAAGCATGGCGCTAAAAAAGTAATTGCTACAACTAAAAAGGGCGAATATATAAAAGTTGTTCCTGATCTCGATGTAATTGATTGCGGCTTTAATTCAGGTCTCGTGGCTGTAAATACCGTACTGAGACATCTCGGTACCGGCACAGGTAAATTAAGTATTGATGCCGTCTTGCACAGAGTTGACGCTTATGTCTATGAATTCGAAATTGAATCAGGTTCTGAATTGTGTAATAAACAAATTTATGAGTGCGGTATTTTAGATTATGCTGTTATTGCTCTTGTCTTCAGAAACGGAAACGAAGTTATCGTTCCTTCCGGTAGTCTTGAATTAAAAACAGGTGATATTGTTGCTATTATTACAACAAAGGATACTGCAAAAAAATTAGGGAAACTTTTTACTAAGAAAAAACTGTTCTCTTAATGAGGAAGGTTTAAGGTTTAAGGTTTAAGGTTTAAAGTTTAAGGTTGAATGGGCTCGCGAAGCGCCCGCGTGCCCGGAGAGTTTCGGGGCGAATGCCCGGTTCTTGCTTATGGAATATTGGATTAATGGATTGGTGGATTAATGGATTAATTGAAAATCATAAAATCGTATCCAACGAAGTAACATGTATTTTCATGTTCATCGTAAAATCATAAAATATTAAATGAATAAACGCGCTGTCATAAATGTTATTTCCGCTCTTGTTGTTGTCATTGGACTGATGATTCTCATCTCAGGTGTCGTCGGGTGGTTGATGAATGACCGGCAGGATGTTGTTGCTCAAATGTTTATAAGTGCTGCTTTTTCCATTAGTTTTGGCTCTGTTTTCTTTTTACTGACAAGAACCAAAAATAAAAAAATTCAGTTAGGAATTCGGGAAGGTTTTGGCATTGTTACTTTAGGTTGGATTGTCGCATCTGTTTTCGGCTGTATACCATTTATAATAATTTCAGATATGTTTTGGTATGATGCCTTCTTTGAAACTATGTCCGGATTCACAACAACAGGGGCAAGTGTTTTAGATGATAAACTGCTTCTTACGAATGGAAAAAACCTCCTCTATGGTATTGCAGATTTACCCAAAGGACTGCTTTTCTGGAGGAGTTTAACACATTGGTTAGGCGGGATGGGAATTGTTGTTTTATCATTGGCAATTTTACCTTTTTTAGGAATCGGTGGGCAGCAATTATATAATGCTGAAGTTCCCGGACCAACATCCGATCAACTAACTCCCAGAATTGCGAACTCAGCGAAGATTCTCTGGGGGGTTTATCTTTTATTAACTGTCGCAGAAGTCCTTTTATTATGGATGGGCAATATGACGATGTTTGATGCCTGGTGTACCGCGTTTGGTACTCTCGCAACGGGTGGTTTTTCAACTCAGCAATCAAGTATTGGTTATTATAACAGCACATATTTCGATGTCATAATATGTATTTTTATGTTTCTCGCAGGTTGTAATTTTATTCTACACTACAAAGCGTTACGCGGTAAACCTCTTTTCCACTGGAAAGATGAAGAGTTTAGATTTTATTTCGGACTGATAATTCTTTCTTCTCTTTTGATTGCCGGATTCTTGATGATCAGTAAGATTACAATTCACACTACTGCCGGATTAGAAATTGAACCCGGCTTATTTAATTCTTTACGTTATTCTGTGTTTCAAGTCATATCAATATTGACCACAACAGGTTTTGCTACTGCAAATTTTGACCTCTGGCCGGCATTTGCTACTATTTTATTAGTAACCCTTATGTTTATCGGAGGATGTGGCGGATCGACCGGTGGAGGAATGAAAAATTCAAGGGTTATTTTACTGCTTAAATATGGAAAAGTTCAGCTTGAAAGATGTTTGTTCCCGCATCTTGTTTCTAATGTAAAACTCAATAAAGAACGCGTTCCTTCGGGCACACTTCATAAAGTAATGTCATTTTTCTTCTTTTTTATAACCATTTATTTGACCGTTGCTTTAGCTCTATGTTTTTTAGACTATAATATGGATTTTAGAACTTCTTTATCAGCTTCAATCGCGGCTTTGGGAAACATCGGTCCGGGGCTGGGCAAAGTAGGAGCGACCTGCACTTATTCATGGATTACACCCTCTGCCAAAATGTTGCTGACTTTCGCGATGCTGCTTGGAAGATTGGAATTATATACTGTTTTAGTATTATTCCTCCCCTCATTCTGGAAAAAATGAGAATATTTTGGAGTTTGGAGTGAACGTGAGTACAGTGTTACTTCGTTAGGTGATTTTGGATTTAATCCCCTTTTTTATAAAGTGGAACATCCCGATTATTCCAAATATCTTTTCTGAATTATCTGCCGTATCATTATTTTGAGATTTATATTCTTCCAGATATACTTTGGCCATATATGCTTCATGCTCGTATGTGTAAGTTCGAACTGTAATTAATTCGTTTTCCATATTATTAATCTTATGATTGAACTGAGCAGAAACTTTTTATTTATTAATTTTATGTATCGACTGCTGTAAATGATTCTGTTTTTATATATTTTTGTATAACGAAAGCTATTTTACTTTGTTCTTAAATCGAATTGAATATCGCCCGAAACTCTACGAGCGCTTCGCGAAAACTGATTAACTAATAACTAATAACTAATAACGATTAACGATTTAAGATGTTAATTACTACCTAATATCCGGATGGCTTTTCTTAAAAAGGGTGCCTATCTGCCGAATTCTATTAGGATGTATTGTTAAAATAAAAACACCGCCCACAATATTCCCCAGCGTGACAGGAATCAAATTATCAAACATAACAAATGTCTTATAAAGAGGTACTCCTTTTGCCAATAGGCCGAGAGGTATCAAATACATATTAGCCACGCAATGTTCAAAACCACAGGCGACAAAACAGGCTATAGGATATATAATGCATAATATTTTTGATGCGATATCCTTGGCCATTATTGCCATAATAATTGCCAGGATTACTAAAATATTACAAAAAATACCCCTGATAAAAGCTTGGAAAAAAGGAATTGCCAGTTTATATTCTGCCACATTAACTGATAAAGTTCCCAGGTCATTTAAAGCCCCTGCTTTGCCCAAAAGTCCTGTTTTATACACTAACCAGGCTAAGATAACAGAACCGATGAAATTACCGATATAGACTACAACCCAGTTTTTCAGCATTCTTCTTTTCGAAATAACAGTTGAGAGCACTCCTATAAGAATCGTAACATTTCCGGTAAAGAGCTCCGCTCCGGCTACAACAACAAGTATAAGACCAACGCTAAACATTACTCCGCCGGCAACCTTGCCCATTCCGCTTGCTAGAGTAACTAAAAAAAGCTGTCCGCCGAATCCTATATACAATCCCGCTAAGATACCTAATATAAGAAGCTGCCAAATTTTAGTATTTGATTTTTTGATACCAAGTTGCGAAATAGTTTCACTAACTTCTTTATGACTTAGGCTGGGGGAATAAGGTGTATTCATATATTTTAGACATTTATTTTGATTTAAGAACAAGGAACATCGATTTTTGATATTCGATTTATAAACCTTCTAAAATCTAAAATCGTTAATCGATGTTCGGTATTCATTTTTAAAAAAGCAAAGGGAAATTCCTCTCGCCCTTTCAGGGCTAATTTGGGGTAGTCGGTTCTACACAGGGCGTTGCCCTGTTTTATATCATTTTGCCCTTTCGGGACTTTTGTTGATGTGGTAAAAAATTTAAAGATAGGAAATAAAATTATCTTGTAAGAAGATATGCAAGAATGTTGATGTTCATCATATATGCGTCAAGAGTCGTTGGAAAGTCTTCCGCATTAGCATAAAGTTTACGTTCATTATGCCATATCCTCGGTCCCTGCCAACGGAAATGTCCTTCCGCGTCAGCAGCGAGTCCATATTTGATTGCGTTACCTGTAGAATCAAGAGCAGCGAGCATAAAGTCACCGTAATCGTTAAGATTATACATGACGACAACCCTGCCGTCAATTTCAATTACTTCAATAGGTTCCTGCCAGTAATTCATTCCAACCGGAACTTCGTTGAAAACCACAAAAGAGCGGAAAACTTTGTGTTTATTATTAATTGGCTTCAATTCGTGGTCGGGAATCACACGTTTCATCTCACGACGAAAAGCAACATCAAAACGCGAGCGTCTTCCCGGTAGTGAGCTATTAGCAACGATGGCTCCACCTTGCAGAATATAAGTTCTAAGATTTTCTACTTCCGCATCAGTTAACTTAAAATCTTTATGTCCTGTAATATAAACGAACGGGCTGTTATGAATTTCAGGTGAATCAGCACGAACAACAACAGGAATTTTGTTCTTTACTTCTATGTCAGTTCTGCGCTCAATTTCCTTTATAAGATTTATAAGTGAGCCGTGTTTAAAATCAACTACAGTTTTCCCTTTTTTATCTTTATAGTGATGGAATTCGCAGTCCCAGTCACCGCCTTCATAAGATACGAGAACGATTTTATCAATAATAGCACGAAGGGTTTTTCCACCGCCTTCGACGCCGTGTTTTGCTGCATAATCGCGATACATCAAATTTTTAACATTTTTGCCGAGATTATTAGCTGTTTTAAAGTCAATTTTAGTTTTTTTCTTAAAAGAAAGAGTTTTCGGTCGTAATTTACTTTTAATATTCTTTTTAACCACCATCCTTTTTTCCAGCTTTTGCATCTTCTTCATTTTAGGCGGAGGAGGAGGAATAT
>QMOL01000234.1 GCA_003648225.1 Chlamydiota bacterium | reverse complement strand
TTTAATAATAGTTATTTTCTCAAATATATCGCCTTATTTCCTTGACTCATATAATATTTTAGATGCGAGCGCTGATTTTTCTGAAAAAGCGATCCTCGCATTGTCAATGACGCTGCTGATCGTTTGTGGCGAAATCGATCTGTCAATTGCTTCTATTATTGCTGTTACATCTTTATCGATGGGGCTTGCGGCAAATAAATTCGGGTTAAATACTCCGGGATTAATTTTTGTCTCTCTTGCTGTTGGCGCGCTGCTCGGCTTTATAAACGGTTATATTGTTACTAAATTTAAACTCTCTTCCATGATTGTTACTATAGGCACTATGTCGCTTTACAGGGGAATTGCGTCAGGCATACTCGGTAATTCGGCTATCACACATTATCCTGAGTCATTTACAACTCTTGGGCAGGATTATTTATGGGAAACA
The DNA here is from genome assembly GCA_003648225.1 of Chlamydiota bacterium. Taxonomy (GTDB): domain Bacteria; phylum Auribacterota; class UBA3054; order UBA3054; family B51-G9; genus B51-G9. The sequence continues at coordinate 4,686 of QMOL01000234.1, read as the reverse complement.
ATTCCTTTATCACTTTTATCGTTTTGTGTTCTTACAGTGATTTTCGCGATCGTTTTGCATAAATCCACCTTTGGCAGAAAATTATTCGCTTTGGGAAGTAATTCTGTTGCCGCAAAGTATTCGGGAGTTCGCGCTGATAAGATTAAAATCGCGCTGTTTGTTTTGTCGGGTGTTTTAGCCGGACTTGTGAGTGTCTATTTGACATCGCGACTTGGAAGCACGCGACCGAATATTGCTTATGGAATGGAATTAGGGATTGTGACTATGGTTGTTTTAGGTGGAGTGAGTATAACGGGTGGAAAAGGTACAATTGCGGGAGTTTTTATTGCATGTCTTGTTTTAGGATTTTTGACCTATGGATTACGGTTAGTAAATATTCCGGGAATTATTATGACAATTTTTATCGGAGGTTTGTTAATCGCTTCTATTTCTATACCGGTAATCATTCAACGTGTGAAAAACTACAGAGAGCGAGACATTTAAAAAGCGTAGCCGATGTCTGACGATCCTTCGCCAACGATTTTGCCTGCATCTTTTCTCAATTCCGCCTGAGTCTTTATTTTAAAATTGCTGCCATCGGAAGTTATAAGAATAGCCTGATCGGAATCGGTAGATAAAACACGGATTGAGGGGAAAGACTTTTTAACAAATCTTTTGGTGATGCTGTAAGCTGAACGCGCATCGTTAAAAGTCTGCTTCAATATCGGCTTAGGGTCACCATATTCAAAAATTACAGCTTTAGGATTCACTTTTTTCAGCAATGGTTTTAAACCGTTATCAAGACATTTCTTCATTGCGGAACTAAATTTTGAAAAAGCGTTTGCGGGGATTTCCGATCCATGTCCCGGAATAATCATAACACTGGATTTTAATTCCGTTTCACTAAGAGTATCAGCAATATATTTTTGAGCGTCATAATGAATATCACTTGTAATTAAGAAACTGAAATCGCCGTACTGAATTTTTATTACAGCTGAACGATTATCAATAGGTTTATTTTCAAAAGTTTTATTATCGGGATGAAGAACTTTTATAATTAATTTTTTTCTGTCGGGAGATGTTTCCTGATAAATAATCTCGCCTGCGCGAAGGGAAATTATGTGAGAGTCCATATCCGCCCATTTATTTATTAGATTTTCGTTGTGAAACGGGAGTACTTTTGCCAGTGTTAATCTTTTAGGCCAGCTGATGTCATTAATTAACCGACAATACATTTCGGTTAGTCTGGTAGTTTCAGCGTCGTGAAAGGTTTTTCCTTTCAAAATATATTTTTTAAAATCATTTTCCGACATAGAAGATTTTATTCCGGCAATTGTTTCGGGAATAAATAATTTGTCAACACGGTATTCATTCATTACATCTGCTATTCCGGCTGAACGAGCAATATTCGGAGAAGTAAGAACAGCTGCATTGAGGTGAAGAATTCCTTTTCTCGCGAGGTAAGTCAGGACGGTTCTGACAGTATTATTAAAACCTCTTTCACCGAATGTAACCGCACCGGCATCGAAAAGCAGATTCGCGTTATTTGGAGTTTGCACAAGAATCGCGCTGCCGTATCGCACAGCGAGAACAGAGATTCTCAATTTATTTTTATCAGGTTTTTTGGCTGCAATAACCGGAAGGATAAGCAAAAAAGCGAGAATGAGCGCGAATAATTTGGCATAAATCGGGTGGCGTAGTTTTATATAAGAAAGTAATTTCTCAAGAAAACCAATAATCTGTTTTCTGTATACAAAGGCAAGTAAATATATGTAATATGCTACCACAAGCCATGGATGCCATTTGGGCACAAAAGGCCATGGACAGCCACGAGCAACCACATGGCTTAAAAGCAAAAATCCGGATGACGCAATCCAGTTTGCCGCATTGAGCAGAAGAGCAAGATAAATACCTATTCCCGGAATTAATCCGAGTAGTCCGGCAATCATTCCAAGTTGAATTATCACTCCGGCAAGTGGAATTGCGATAATATTCGCGTACATTCCTCCAAGAGGCCAACGCATAAAATAAACGGAGGAAAGGGGGATCATCATACCGATCTGAATAGCGAACTGAGCGGCGAAAAAAGTACTGAATCCATTTGGAAGGTCTTGAAAACCAACATCACCGATGGGATGAAATTTAGGTTGAAGAAATTTAGCGATAATAAAAATTCCGGCCCATAAAACAGCCCATAAAATAAGAAAGGAAGGCGTATATATCAGAGAGAATTTTCTTATCGCTATTACTGTCGTAATACTTATAAAAAGCAGAAAAACAAGAAAAACATTCCCGCGAAACTTTGATAACATCTCATAAGCAGGTCCCGTAAGCAAAACAAGAGAAAGAATTGCCGCGAAAGAAAGTGTAAAAGAGGGATCAACAATCATCAGAGGGTTTTGTATTAAAATTAACACGGCGGCAACTGCGAGACCGAATAACGCCGCTGAACGAAGCCCCTGCTTCATATAAGCCCAAGTCAGCAGAAAAAGACTGTTCATAATCACCGCGCGCAAAGTTGACGGTCGCGCGCCGGTAATAATCGCGAAAATAACGAGAGCAAAAATAGTAACCGGGACAAACATTTTTTTCGGTACACGAAGCAGCATGAAAAGTCCGACTAACATTGCCGTAATAATTGTAACGTGCAAACCGGAAACCGCGAGAACATGATTAACTCCCGCGCGTTTAAACTGATTTTCTATAGTATCTTCCCAGCCTGTATGCGGCTGGTCATAATTATAATATTCAACTTTTGACAATCCTTCTTTTTTTAATTTATAGTAATCACTTAAAATTCCGGGGCGGGCGGAAAGTCCGTATCGCATGCCGAGAGTAATTGCGCCAACGAAAGCGGAATGAGGCATAGGCAGGGTTTGTTTTAAGACTGTGAGCATATTATCCCGCGCTTTAAGTGAGAATTCGACAAGCGGAGTTCCCTCAGCATATTTTCCGTCAGGAAGTTTAATAGGAGCAATCATTCCTTGATTAACAAATAATGTCCCGAAAAGATTGTGATTCTTCATGTATGTTCGCTGATCAAAATCCATCGGATTTGCAGGACCGGGAGGAGTGAGCAGCTCACCGCGCGCTTGAACATTATAGCCGTAAGCTGCCGTTCGGGCGAGTTCATAATAATTATGTGTTGAGGGATAAAGCAGAGTACTGATGTCTCCGCCGTCAACCTTAAAAAAAGGTCCGCCATGCTCAGGTTGAATAAAATCAGGAGTTATGGATATCCTCGCACGATTAGCATAAACAGAAGGGTCGTGAGTGATTCTGCCGAGAATTGTAACAGCAGGTTTTTGTCTGCCAAATCTGGTAAAGGCATTTATATGATTGGAAACCTTGAGAAGTGAGATTTCTGCCGGACCGGTTCCGCTTACGCAAACAATAGAAGTTATTGAATTAAAAGGGCGTTGGATTCTATAAACTGTTCCTATGGGGTCGCCAGCTTTAATGGTAATTTTTTTGCTGAAAACCGGTGCTTTTATAAAATTAAACTTCCACCTTCCCTGATTATCTACCTGTGCCAATCCATTAGTTCCGTATTCAGGAACCCGCGCATTTAATTGTCCCGCGAGCTGCAGAACGATATCAGAAGCGGACTTAGAGGATTTAATTAATTTTAATCTACTTGTATCATCAAGAAAAATCGGTTTTTTAAAATCTATTTTCCCGGCTGAAGATACTTTTATCTCTAAAAGACGGTTCTCCGGGATGGTAACTGAAGCAAGATGCCTTGTATACCCGAAAAGAAGAAAAGCAATGAGAAAAAAAGGAATGAGTGAGGTCGTTTTCTTTATGTTTCCAAGAAGTATCATGAAAATTAATGCTCCGGAAAGAAGTAATCCAATTCCGGTAATCATCCACATAACAGATAATGATGGATGCGCGGGAAAAAGCATGTGAAGAACTATTCCGGCTATGTAAGCATAGCAAATCGCGATAATCGAATGGCTTGTTTTAGCGGTCATTTTTATTTTTCTCCTGTTTTCGGAACTAAATCAGGGTAATAATCAGAATTTGACTGCCAAACAGGTGAATTTGTTGATTCGTTTTTCAAAATACAAACAGCAGTTTTACGATAAGTTGGATTAAATAAAATTACCAGAAGGCCTATTAATGCGGCCGATGCGAGCATAATAGCGATTGATTTACCGAGTTTTTCCATTTTTTCAGAGTTGGCTATTTGTTATCAGACTCGTTGTCTTCAGAGTTGTTTGTAAAAATAAAGATATATACAAAAAAAATAGGAACACAGGGAAAATAAAGCATTATCCCCTCCTGTGAATAAAATTTATCACGCGCGAAAAAAACAAGCCAGCCTATCCATCCCAGGAAAGCGATGGTATTGATTATCAGAACAATAAATTCCAAAGGGCTAAGTTTTTTCATATTATTAATGAGGATTAAGTAACTAAATATTATAATCAAACCGGCTGTTCATTGTCAATGGGGAAGAATTGTTATTCATTGTTCGGTATACGGTATTCGGTTGTAGCCGCTGCCGCTGGCTGCGGATTCCGGCAAAGGCGGAAAGGTATTCAGGAGATTCAAATATAAACTGATTTGGAATCCAAATCAGGTACTATAAAAAATGATTATTTTTTTGATTGTTGAATTAATGAGTAACTCACTTCGACCTTATAACCCGAATGATTTTGGGCGAAGTGAGATTCAGATCACGGATTACGGATTAACGGA
>QMOL01000233.1 GCA_003648225.1 Chlamydiota bacterium | reverse complement strand
GTCTTCCCATTTCATAGAATCATCCTGAAGAAGTTTTTTGTAAACTTTTACCGCGTCATCATACTCCCCTGCTTTAGCGAGACAATCAGCCTGCTGATTATCAAGTCTTTTAATTTCGTTTTTATTTTTTGTGAGTGATTTAGCTTTTTTGATTTTACTAACTGCTTCATCATACATTTCAGCGGTTTGATAAATTTGAATTGACTGTCTAAGTTCATTTTTAACGCTCCCGGCGTTTTCTTTTTTAATATTTTTAATTATTTTATTAACTACTTTTTCTTTATCATCAGTTTTTGATGCCGATTTGATTAGCTGTTGAATATAAGTCTGTTTGCTATATCGATCAATCCCGGGTGTTTCAACAAGTTTTTGATATAATTTTGTCGCTTTTTCATAATCCCCCTGTTCCCTGTAAGTTTCCGCAATCATCCCGTTAACTTCAGTGCTTTCGGGTTGTTTTTTTGCCCATTCGAGCGCTTCATTGAGTTGATTATTTTGTTTGTACAATTTATAGAGTTTATCGACGGCATATTTTCTCATTCCGCGGTCTTCAGTTTTGCAAAAGTTTTTCAAGATTTCCATTGATTTTTCAGGTTGTCCCGCCACTTCATAAAACTTAACGAGGGTATTTTTTTCATGGTTACCGCAATTTTCCAGGAATTTATCCGCTTCGGATACAAGTTTCTTAATATCATCCTCTCTATTAGAATCTTTATATGCATTAAGAAGATTAATCATCATATCACTTTTCTTTTTTGGAACACAATTTTCATAATCTTTTTCAAGAATCTTTGTCGCTTCTTCAGTTTTTCCAAGTTCACGCGCGTATTTCATAAAAGTATTCCAATCCGTTCGGGCATAAATATCTTGTTTTGAAGATTCCACCATTTGGTTAATAGCTTTCCACGCGTTTTCAGTATCGCCGGTTTCCATATAAGCCTGTGCGAGTTTTTTTTGAATTCTCATTGCATACAAGGGGTTCACCCGTTTAGATTTAATTGTATCAAGCACATATTTACCATCGATTATCGCTTTTTCATAATCGCCCGCTTTCATCGTCAAATCGAATATTTGTCCTGCCACGCCTGCTTTCCTGTCATCACTTGCTACTTCCAGATAATCCCGCATAGTTTTATCGAGCAATTTCTCGTCGCCGTTTTTATTTATTATTTGAATCCATTGAACATATACTTTCTCTTTTTGTGAATCAATAGTTGTCTTGCCAAGCGCTTCACTAATCAGTCTTTCAGCGGCGTTTATATCATCACTTACCGAATAAAGATTAGCTGCTGTCAATAAAGTCTGAACAGTTCGATTTTTATCCAATAAAGAAGTCGCAAGAGATGAAATGTCAAAATCTATATCAGTCGTCCGGATAAGCTCAGCAAGCTGATCACAACATTTTTTTTGCCAGCCGGTATTTCCCGACTTTTTAATTCCTTTACAATATACTTCAAGCGCTTTTTTATTTTGACCGTCGGCTCTGTACGCGGAGGCAAGCAGCGAATTAATGCCCGGGTCATCCGGTCGCGCGGCAGCCGACTGGACAGCGCATTCGATTGCGGATTTAGCATCTCCCATTTTAATATACAGTTCTGCCTGTCTATTTAAAAGGTTAAATCTCTGTGGATCATTTTCGTCAAGTTTATCAAGCATTCTGTCATAAACCATTAATGCATCATCATCAAGATTCATTTTTTTGTATTGCCTGGCTATTCTATCCAGACTCCATCTTGAAACATTAGGATCATTGATGATTTTTTCGCTCATTTCTTTATATTTATTAATATTTCCTGAATCAGCATACATATTCATTAACAGGCGAAAAACATTCTTCTTCAGATATCCTTCAGACGCTTTGGCATACATCTCCCCGGCAAGGTTTATCACTTCATTCTTATTTCCATACTGACTGAGAAATCGAAGTAATTCAGGTTTGGTGTTCGGGGAAATATCGGGATTATTAATCCATTTTTTAGCAAGCGCAAACGCTTTTTCCTCTTCACCCAAATCAATCATTCTATCAATAAACAGCATTCCATGTATAGTAATTAACGCACTATTAGTAAGTCGTAGTCCAAAACTTTTCATAACCGGCTTTAATTTATTCTGCTCACCCAATGTAAAATAAATATCTATTAAAGTTGAAGATTCATTAATATTAAGTTCTTTCCCCACAAAATAAGTGTTGACCAAATCACGAATTCCCTGTTCATTATTATTTCTTTTATAATTCTCGTAAAGCATTGTAATGGCAGATGATCGTTTACTACCTTTTGAATTTTCAATTAAAAGTTTGAAAATCTCCTTAAATTTTTCATCAAGATTCAATCCCCGCATTGCATCTGATAAATTCCACAACGAATGATACGGAAGTTTACCATTTTTGTACTTCTCAATTACATCATTAATTATTTCATCCCGCAAAGAATATTTTTTCAATTCATCGGCTAACCTTATCGCATTTGCAGCGTAACGTGCCCGATACCATTGTTCAGATGAATTCTTCCACGCTTTAACATAAAGTTTCAATGCAAGTTCCGGCAGTAAAGCTTTTTCACAAGCCGCCGCTGCCGAAGAATAAAAAACCGATTGAGTATTCCCGGTTGAAAGCATTTCCCGGATAAAAGTTCCAATTTTTTCGGGATCATTTATTAAATTACATACCGTGGGGAATTGATTAACTCTGCCGCCTTGCGCAAACAATTTCTTACATATTGCAAGCGCTTTATCCGGCTCATTAAGAAAGATGTATGATTTAATCAACAATTTATAAATACTTTCCCTACGTGAATATCTGATATCGAGAGATAGTTTTTCAACCAGTTCTTCTGCTGTATCTGCCGCGCGTAAATGTTGATTTTTTTCGGGCCAGTTGAAAGTGAGTAATTTTTTTATAATTATTTCTCGATCAAGTTCGTGCGACATTTTCCCGCAATTTGTCATCAGCAGTTCAAAAGCGTCGTTTGTCCGACCTTTAGCAATGTAAACTTTTGACATTTCAATTGTGTAATTTGCGTCATTGCTTAATACATTTGCGAATTCAGCAAGTATTTTTTCCGCATTATCAAGTTCATCGAATTTTGTGTATCTGTCAATCAATTGTGCCGCCTGAGCATTTTTCTCATAATCACGTGTGAGGAATTCAAGCGCTTTTCTTCTGTATAATATTTCCTTATCATACCACTCATTTCGTTTAAAAATATCCGCGAGTTTGGCGTACATATATCCATTACTTGGAAATCTATCAATAAGTACATTTATTTTTTGTTCATTAATATCTTCACTTAGAGTTACAAGTGTTAAAGTTAGCGATATTACTTTTTCTTCATTTGTTTCAGAAGCAAGAATTGAACAAATAAATTCAGCGGTTGAATTTGTGTCTCCTAATCTTTGCAGACATTTGATAATACCTTTAGAAACTTTATCCGTTGGTTTTTCATCAGCAAGTATTTTATCTATAGATCTTTTTAATTTATCTGCATCTTCATTGTCAACATAAATATTCATAAGTGGCACAAGAGCTTGATATCTTTCATCCATATTTTTGGCTAATTTCAACGCAGTCATAGATAATGACGGAACTTTGTTAGCCATTTCAATATAACTGATCGACTGCATTTTTAAAACTGTTTTTGTAAAAAGTGGAATTGATGATTTTTCGAGCAGTTCATTATATTCTTTATCAGTAGAATCACTTAAGTATGTTAAAGTCTGCATCAACATCATTTGAATATCGACATTTGTTGTTGAATTCATTCCTTTCACAGCCCATTTTTTCGCTTCGTTATCCAAATTCAAGCGAGTATAAAGCAATGCCAGATTTTTACACGCATAAGGATTGTCCGGAACACTTTCTTTTAAAAGATCCATCACCCACGACGGATCGAATCCTTTATTTTTATATTTTGTAGCATAAATACCGACATAATTTACCCAAAGATCTTTTTCCTTATCTGTTTTCGCGTATTTGGCGGCTTCTCTAAACGCTTTCTTCGCTCCGGCAATATCCAACTGCGTGGCAAAAATTTCCGCGTAACATAGCCGTGGCGATAATGCATCCGGTTGGAGAGCGATTGCTTTTTCATAACAAGCTGCAGCGTTACTTACTTCCTGATAACCATTCCAGTATTTTTTCCCGAGAGCGAACCAGGCATCGGGATTATCGGGAGAAGTTTCAGTTGCTTGAATTAATTCTTCCAAAGAGCGTTTATCTTCCCTAAAGAATTTGTCATGTTCAGTGCTTAAAACAATATTTGTCCATTTACCGTTAAGACTGATAAACTCATGTTTTTGCGCGGAAGATTTTTTTGAAACAGGAATTTTTAATTTTCCAGAAACAGATGCAGATTTTTGCTTGATGTCTTGTGAAGTCGATTTAACATCACGATCTTCTTTAGGTGAACACGCGGCAAGAATCAACACAATGATAAGTATAATATATTTTTTCATTGGACAAGTTTTCTTTATTTACATATCTTTCAATTTCTTTTCCGCCTGTTTCGCGTAAGAAGTATGTTTATATTTCTTCTGAATTTTTTCCAGTGTTTCACGCGCGGATTCTTTATCACCGGAATTCTTGTATGCTTCCGCGAGGGCGAAGCGCGCGTTCATCGCTCTACCGCCGTACTCATGTTCTCTCAGGAATTCTTTACAAGTTTTCACGATATCTTCCGCTGTATCTTTAGCTTCATCCGATCGATGCGCGTCATTATAAGTTTTAGCGATTTTATTTTGGTAATTAAGCCGGTCTTCCCATTTCATGGAATCATCCTGAAGAAGTTTTTTGTAAACTTTTACCGCGTCATCATACTCCCCTGCTTTAGCGAGACAATCGGCCTGCTGATTTTCGAGTCTTTTAATTTCGTTTTTATTTTTTGTGAGTGATTTAGCTTTTTTGATTTTACTGATTGCTTCATCATACATTTCCGCTTCCTGATAAATCCTTGATGACTGTCTGAGTTCGTTTTTAACACTGCCTGCATTTTGTTTTTTGATATTTTTAATAATTTTTTTGACGATTTTTTCTTTTGTATCGTCATCAACTTTTGCTGCCGATTTTATCAATTGATTAATATAAGTCCGTTTGTTCCATTCTTCAATTCCGGGTGTTTCAACAATC
>QMOL01000232.1 GCA_003648225.1 Chlamydiota bacterium | reverse complement strand
CGCCGTTGTAAGCAACACGGGTATAAACATAGTCGTACAGTCCTGTTCCGATATTAAATTCCCAATAAGGTTCATCTTCAAGAGCGAACATTTTTATAGAAGCGATATCTTCTGAATTTGTGACGGCATTTTTTGTGAAAAAATGTATTCGCGCGACGGTAGTAATGTATGTTATTTCCTCGCCGTATTTGTTAGTAAAGCCTGTATGAACGAGAATGTTTTCAATAGAATTTTCCACTATATTTTCAATTTCATTTTCATCGAGTAATATTTCCCATTTATCACTAAGAACAATAATTTCATCCGAATCAAATTCTATTTCCGCAGATACTTCATTCCATTCGGAATTTAAAGGATTGTTTACCGAAAGGATGATATTAGTTGCAATACCGGCATAAAGCATTCCGGCAGGATTTAAATTAAGAAAAACATCGTCAGCTTCACTTATTACCAATCTATATTCTGAAACACCGTCACCTGCAACATCCTCCGAGCCTAAAATATCGTTTGAATTACCATTGGTCATTGTACAATAATTGTTTGTTGATATTTCCGGTGTTATCGGTTTAAGTAAAGCGTCACCATAGCGAAGAGCTTTAAATTTTATTGTTGCAAGTTTGTTGGTAGCATCTGACAAATCAATTGAATTTCCGGTGATGTTTAACACAGTTGCTGATGTGTCGCCTGTAAGAGATAAATTTATAGAATTAACTCCCTCCGATTCCGGCATCAATTCAACTACGGTAGAATCATAAAGCCAATTCAAATTGAAAGTAGTATTTGAAGCTGAGCCATAAGAAAGAACTGTTAAAGTAATTTCGCTGCCGGGTTTAAATACGTTTAAGCTATTTGTATTTAGCGTCACATCTACAAAGATTTGTTTTGTCGAATCGCTTTCTGAGACAATTGGAATAGTTGCCGGCCATTTAACATCCCAGGCATTTTCATCAGAGAAATCGGTATATAAATATTCAATTGAGCCGTTTCCATAAACGAAACCTAATTGTCCCGGAACCTGAGGTGTAAAAGAAATTATTCCCAGTTCAAATTTATTTGAAGTTAAGATCAGAGGAGAGTTAGTCCAATCAATAATTAAGTTGCTGATATAATCAGTATGCCGGAAATTGTTGCTTAAATAACTTTCATATTCATAAACAGAATTAGAAATAAGATTAAAAGAAAAATCTGCATTATTATTTTGAAGTTGGATGCCAGGAATGAAATGAACGCTGTTACTGTCAATTTGAAAACTGTTAAACAATGCTTCAAGATTTATTGCATCTAAAACAATGTCGCTGTCAGTAAATTTTTGAAGTATAACTTTCGCACTGCAGGAATTTCCAATTATGCCAACGCTTTCAACAGGCTCAAATGAAACACATAATCCGTCGGCATAGCGAATATTCAATTCGGCATCGAATATTCCATCATCTTCATCATCGGCAGTGCCAAGTAAATCAACAATACCGAGTTTATTTATAACAGTACCATAATCTTTATCTTCGGTATAAAGTTCAAGATAAGTTTCATCGATATCGATGGGCAGCATTTTAATTTTTGCAAAAACACCACCGAAATTTGTTGCATTACAAAAACCTTCAGCAATAATCTGTTCTACAATAGAAGTATAGCAATTAACTGTTCCGGCTTGATTGGTGATGCAAAATACAGTTTTGCCTACTATTGCAGTTGTCATTGTGGAAGTAAAGAAATCAGGAATAATTTCAACCGAAATATTGCTCAACACACTTGAATCAAAATCCATGACAGCGCGAATATGGTCATAACCGGGTGTGCCTTCAGTTCCATCTATTACGATGTTGATATCTGTAGTTTTTATTGCGAAAGGAATTTCCCGTTGCGTTGGAACAACGGTTAAAGTATAGCCGGGTTTTTCGGTAATCAGAATTGGAAATTCATCAAGTCCATCATCTTCTACTTCGGTATTTCCGAGAACATCGCTTCCATCGTAAGTCATAGAAGTGGGGTTATTGGTATAGATGACATCGCAATTTAATTTATCGATAAAGCTGCCATTGCAAACGCCGTAATAATTTGTAAAGATATCGTATATAAAAGCATCGTCATCATATTCCATTCCAATGCATTTTAAACGCGCGATGACAAGTTCAGCTCCGGGATTTATTGCACCATCTTTTGCAGTTGCCTGTGCCCAAAACAAAGCTGTTGTAGTTGTTTGTTCGAAATGAGAATTATTTTGATCAAAGTCCCATTTTTCATTATTCCATTCACAATCAATAACAAACACACCGTAAGGCCACCAAACAGATACATTTAAAAGCGGGGAGTGAGTCCATTCTATCACTTCTGACTCATTGAAATAAGCAACAACTGAAACGTCAAATACTTCCCCGGGATTAATCATTCTATTCGGCCCGTTAAAGCCGAGAGTAACGCCTGTGCATTTCAGCGCGGGCATAAGAATGGCGCAAAAGCAAAGTAAGAAAATTCTAAAAGTTTTATATGTCATATAATAATTTCATTTAATTGATAATGTAATCTATTATATTAATAACAAGTTTTATGCCATAAGAATAAAACGCTTTAAAACGGTGACTTAAAAGAGCTGAAAAGATATTTTATCGCAGTTTTGCAACAGACTTTTTGCATAAATGCAATAAGTATATATAAATGACGAAAATCAACAACGTTTTGAAAAAAAATCCATTAAGTGATACAATATAGATATGAATTATAAAGTAATAACTTATTACAAATTGAAACTTTTTTGAAAATAAAATGAAAAAAATTAAAAAAACATTATTTCACCTCCGGAAAAAGAAAGATGAAGGAGAGAAAATTATTTCTCTTACAGCTTATGACGCCCTTACAGCTTCGTGGCTGTCTGAATGTGATATAGACTTTCTGCTTGTGGGTGATTCTCTCGCAAATGTTGTGGCAGGCTACGAAACAACCTTGCCTGTCACCATGGACCAGATTGCTTATCATACGGAGATAGTTGTCAGAGGAGCGGAAAATATTCCGGTTGTAGCTGATATGCCTTTTCTTTCTTATGAAATCAATCCTGAAGAAGCAGTAAGGAATGCAGGCAGACTTGTTAAACAGTCGGGTGCAGATGGAGTAAAAATTGAAGGTGGAATGAATATTATTCCCGCAGTAAAAAAAATTACCGATGCGCATATTCCGGTTATAGGTCATACGGGATTAAAACCGCAGGCTGTATTGCAGCTTGGTGGTTACAAAGTTCAGGGGAAAACACCTGCAGCAGCAGAAATTATAAAAGAAGAAGCCCGGGCTTTACAGGAAGCAGGAGCAATCGCGATAGTTCTTGAATGTATTCCGAGTGGATTAGCGCAGGAAATAACGGAAGAACTTAACATTCCTACTATAGGTATTGGGGCAGGTAAGGGATGTGACGGCCAGGTACTTGTAACGCATGATTTACTTGGTTGGTTTGAAAAGCCCAAAAAATTTGTTAAACAATATTCGGATTTTCGAAACTCTGCAATAACTTCAGTTCGAACATTTATAGATGAAGTTAATGCAGGCGAATTTCCAAACCAGGAGCATACTTTTTAAAATTAAAATTATGATACAATTAATAAAAATAATAATAATTCTGCTGCTTATCCATCCTATTTTAGGATGTAAGAAAAAACAAACTCCAGGTCAGCTTGCGCAGGAGGCTAATGCAGCATTTGAAGCTGGTGATTACGGCAGAGCGGCATGGATATTTAATGAATTAGAACGTGAGTTTAGAGATAACGCTAATATTCATATAAGTCTCGGTTATACTTATCTTAAACTCGGATGGCCGTTATATGCCGGTGGAGAATTTTCTACCGCTCTTGAGTTAACAGGTCGAACAAACGCTTTGGCATGGATTGGACTTGGTTCCGCATATGCGGCAGAAAAGAACTGGAGATCAGCTGTTCTTTCCTATCTGCATGCTTCAACGTATGATCCGGAGAATCCTTTGCTGTATGTTAAGTTGGGAAATGCGTTCTACAAAAGTGGATCGTATAACGCTGCAGCCAAGAATTATCTTCATTCAGCTTCTCTGGGAGAAAGGAGTGCAAAGCTTTATTCTGCTATAGGTAAATGCTACGAACACAGTGAACAGTGGGCGAAAGCAATAAATGCTTATGAGCAGGCGTTATCATTAGAAAAGGATGATTCAGCAATTATTCATCATTTGCTTGTAATTTATCGCGATAAGTTTAATAACATAGCAAAGACAAAAGTATTTTATAAATTGCTTCAGAAACTGAACCCCGAACTTGCTGATTTAGAAACCGAATCATTTCAAAAGAAGATTAATCAGTCGCTTGTTACGAATCCAAACGTTCAAGCTTCCGCAAATGCTGAAGTGACGAAAAAGATATCGCGTGAAGACATCCGTCAAAAACAAGCTCAGGGAGAAGCTGACAGGTATGAGAATCTCGCTAGGATTTCCCTGACGAATGGATTACCTAAAGAAGCGTTGAAGTATTACAAAAAAGCTATTTCAACCGATGAAAAGAGAACATATTTAAATAAAGAAATAGCAAAGCTGTATGAAACAGAGTTTAACGAACCGAAACTTGCAATTGAATACTATTCAACATATCTTGATATTTGCAAGAAACCCGGAGAAGAGTTTGATGCAGCAGTTTCAAAAATCAAAGAGCTTCAGAAAAAATATAACCTGATAGAAGCTGAAGAAAGAAATCAGCGCAGACAGGCCGAACTGGAAAAAGAAAGAAAGGAACGCGAGGAGAAAAAGCTCATCATTGAGCAACAAGAAAAAGAACTTGAAGCTGCACGCAAGATTCCCCAGAGTTATGATGAAGTAATTATAGAGGGAGTAAGCAGGATGGAGAAAAAGGAATATGATCAGGCCAGGAAGTATTTTCAGAAGGCGATCAATATCAATTCATCTTTTCCCAATGCTTATCATAATCTTGGTCTTGTTTATTATTCCCAGACAAATTACCCGACAGCTGTTAAATATTTCAAAACAGCCATTGAAAAAAACGCGAAATATGCAGATAGTTATCTTACTCTTGGCTTGACATATATTAAAATGAAAAGGCCTGAGGATGCAACAGAAAGTTTCACGTATTATCTTGAATTAGCACCGAATACATCTTATGCTAACTGGGTTAGTG
>QMOL01000231.1 GCA_003648225.1 Chlamydiota bacterium | reverse complement strand
TTATTCAATCATAATGGTGGGGAGAGGAGGATTCGAACCTCCGAAGGCGAAAGCCAACAGATTTACAGTCTGCCCCGTTTGACCGCTTCGGTATCTCCCCACAAAGAAAATTCTGTAATCACCTTTATGGTGATTTATTTAATGGAGCCGAAGGACGGACTTGAACCGACGACCTGCGGTTTACAAAACCGCTGCTCTACCAGCTGAGCTACTTCGGCAATAAAATCCAATAATTTTATTACAAAATGATAAGGAAAATCTCCTTTCTCATTTAAGGGCAATAATTATACAAATTTTAACTTAATATTGCAAGAGCATGAAAAAATCGCAATCCGCAGGTCAAAGTAGCACTCCTCCGCTAATCTATGTCGCACTTAGTGGATACTGAATATTCCTCTACCCTTTGTACTCTTCCCATTCAGGCTCGTTATCAAAAAGCCAGCGATAATATTCTTTTTCTTTTAAATTCTTTGACGCGGCTTCATCAACAATTACTGTCGTCTTCGGATGCAATTGGAGCGCGCTAGCAGAAATCATTGATGTTACCGGTCCTTCAACCGCTTTTGATATAATCTCAGCTTTGGCTTCCCCGGTAGCAAGTAAAACAATCCTTCGCGCGTCGAGTATTGTTCCAATACCCATTGTAAATGCTCGCTTGGGCATGCTTTCAGGCGGAACAAAATAAATTGAGTTTTGTTCATAGGTGACAGGAGTAAGCGCTTTTTCTCTTGTGCGTGACTGTAAGGCGGAAAGCGGTTCATTAAAACCAATATGGCCTGAGCGACCGATACCGAGAAGTTGTAAATCAATACCACCGTTATCTTTTATCAATTGTTCATACTTTTCACTTTCAGCGGTATAATTTTCCGCCATTCCATTTGGCAAATGGGTATTTCTCAAATCAATATTTATTCTTGAAAAAAGATTCTTGTTCATATAATACCTGTATGAATTCTTGTCTTCAGGTGGAAGACCGATATATTCATCAAGATTAAAGGTGCGCGTTAATGAAAAATCAAGATTGTTTTCTTTGTGTTCACGCGCAAGTTTGTCGTAAACCGTTTCCATTGTCCCGCCGGTTGCAAGCCCAAGCACAAGATTGGGTCTCGTTGCAACTGTTTTCTTAATAATTTGCGCGGTTAATTCAGCCGCCGCATCGGCTGTAGGTCTGATAATTACTTCCATGATATTATATTTGTTATTAGTTTTTAGTATTTATACTTCAGTTATCGGTATTCGCGAAACACCCGCTATGCCGAAGGAGAATTCCGGAGGTGTTCAGTATCGAGTATTAGGTATTAAAAATGGTTCTGTTATCAAAAATAGTCGCGGATTAATTGCTGCGGATGCCTGTTTGGAAATAATGTTTTTGCAAGCATTTTTCCTTCTCCACCAAACTTTATTCCAACGGATTCCGCGGTTTCCAATGGTTCAGTAGTTCCGAATATCATTTCAACTAAACGATAATCACCTTTTATAAAATTCCTGGTGTTCGAATTGTCTGAAACGGTAACCTTCCCGTCATTTATCTTTAAACAAACTTTCTCCTCTGAATTTGAAATTAAGAGTTCACCTGTATAATCGGGAATTAACGATTGCTTCATTCTTTTTGTTAATTCCGCTTCTAATTTTTGCAATGTAGTTTTAAGATTTACAATTTTAGCCATCGGTCCGCCACATGCTTCAAAATGTGTTTCAACTACACAATTTTTTCCCCTGAGTGCTTTTGCCACCGGTAATTCATAGTGTAAAAATGAAAAATTGACATTAGTGCGCAAACCCTGTCGGGCAATCTTAGCAACCGCGCGTAATATTTGTTCAGCATTTCCGATGGCTTCTAAGCATTCCAATTCATCATGTTTAATTTTCACAAAAACATACCCCAGAATTTTTCCTTTCTTATCTGTCCAGCAATAACCAATGTCCTCCTTGATATAAACGTTATAGGTTGGTCTTACCGCCGTTCCGGTTAAGTTTTCGGTTGCGTTATTATAAAGTTTTTCTATTTCCGGATACTGTGATTTTTTTAATTTCTTAACGTTAAGTTCGGGCTTTTCTTTCGGCAGATTGTTAAGAGAAATTTTATAGTTAGAAGTATTCCATGCTCGAGAATATCCAAATTTATGGTAAAAATCGGGAATTCCAAACAAAATGCTAAAGTCATATCCGGCTTCTTTTGCTGCCGCAAGCGATGATGTTGCAGTTCCCTTCAAATAACCGTGTTTACGGTGTTCATAGTGAGTAAGCACTGCGCCGATTCCTGCTGTTTTGAGTTGTGCTTTTCCAATTCTCATTTGATAATCCCAGATACCGAAGTGCGAAACTATTTTTCCGTCAACCAAACCTACTCGTGAATTTTCCCAATCGTAATGACTATTATAAAAGTATCTGTCAAGTGCATCATGATACATTTTATAAAAATTGTTATTTGGGAACGTCATCGCGAATATTTGCGCGAGTTGTTTTTTATGCTTATTTTTATCCGGTCTTGTAATTATAAACTCTTTCATCTTTTTATTGATTAATTATTATTATTATTATTATATCAAAATCGTGCGAATAATAAAATCGTTACTTCTAATTCAGTTCCGACAATCATGACCAATATGCCGAATATAAGACTTTAAATTGACATTGATTTTTATTTATGAATATTGTATACTATTGCAAATTATTCGGGGCGTAGCGTAGTCTGGTTAGCGCGCTTGACTGGGGGTCAAGAGGTCGGAAGTTCAAATCTTCTCGCCCCGACCATTTTATTATGTATTTTGTATACATCTTACACACAACTTATTCACATTTATTACAAAAGACATAAGATGCCTATTTAACTCATGTTAAATGCGTGTTCATGTTTTTTTTCAATAATTATTCACAACTTATTCACAATATTTATAACTACTCTTCGGTAAGTCGTTTTTAGTTTGCAATATAAAAGATGTAATGGTATAATTTATTCACTTATTAATATTGCAAATTGAATTCAACTTATGTGATGAGAAACGTGATAAAATGATTTGTTCAATGACAGGATATGGTTCAGGGAAGTCCCGTGCGGGTAATGCTTCCATTGAAATTGAAGTGAAAAGTGTGAACGGACGTTCACGCGATATTCGCTGCAATTTTCCACGTGATTTTTCATCACTCGAGAACGATGTGCGGGATATTGTTAAAAAGCGGCTTTCGCGAGGTCAGATAACTGTTTTTCTTAAATATTCTCAGGAAAACACCAATGCAATTCCCTTTAATAAGAAACAAGTTAGTAAAACTGTAAATAAATTTAAAAAATTAGCCGAAAGCGCCGGACTTTCTCCTGAAGGGAATCTCGATACCCTTCTTCTCTTTTTATCAAATAACAATATTTTAAAAGAAAATTTCTCGGCAGATAAACTTCGAACGCCGGTAATTAAAGCAACATCTCTTGCCCTCAAATCTCATGTTTCTTCCCGCGCGAAAGAGGGAGCAACATTAGTTAAGGACATAAGGGCTCGCGTTAAGATTATTGATAAGAAAAATATTGAAATAAAGAAATTAGCGCCGAAAGTTGTTAAAGCTTACCAAAATAAAATTACTAAAAGAATTGAACAGTTAAAAAAACAAACCGGTGTTGAGTTTGATCCTGTAAGAATTATAACAGAAATCGGAATCTTTTCTGAACGCGTGGATATTACTGAAGAACTTACCAGATTGAAGGCACACACCGACACTTTTGTAAAGACTTTGAAAAAAGGTGGTGTTATTGGCAAACGGCTCGATTTTATTCTTCAGGAAATGTTTCGTGAAACGACAACAATCGGCAATAAATGTAATAATGCTGAAATCTCGGGACATGTAGTCATTATGAAAGAAGAACTCGAGAAAATGCGCGAACAAGTTCAAAATCTTGAATAATTGATAATAGTTAGATGAAAGAATTACTAAACAAAATTGCTTGCTAACTAAATTAATGAAAAAAAAATTTTATACAATCGGAATTGATAGCGGGACTCAATCGACTAAAGCGGTGCTTATGGATGTCGTATCGGGCAGCGAACGCGCAATTGCGGTTGAAAAATACAAACTTTACGAAAAAGATGACGGTTCGCGGGAACAAAATCCCGCGGATTGGATATCAGCCGTTAAAAAAACGATTCGCGCTGTTGTTAAATTATCAAAAATTTCCCCGGAACAAGTGCTGGGAATCGGCGTCTCGGGGCAGCAGCACGGTTTTGTTCCGCTTGATAAAAAAGGGAATGTAATTCGAAAAGCGAAATTGTGGAATGATACTTCAACTCAAAAACAAGCCGCGGATTTAATAAAAAAACTCGGCGGACTTAAACGCACAATTTCAGCAATCGGAAACAGTATCCCTCCAGGATTTACCGCGTCGAAAATTAAATGGCTGAAAGAAAATGAACCCGCTAATTATAAAAAACTGGCTCTAATCCTTTTGCCGCATAATTACATTAATTATTGGCTGACAGGCAGAGCGGTAATGGAAGCAGGGGACGCGTCCGGCACGGCGCTTTTTGATATAAAGAAAAGAGATTGGTCAAAAAAAGCGATACGTGTTTTGGATGATAAAAAAGATATTTCAAAATGCCTGCCGGAAGTCCAAAACTCAAACGAAATTATCGGAACTTTAAAACCAAGCGTCGCGAAAATTCTCGGACTTTCTGAAAAATGTATCGTATCCACAGGCGGTGGAGATAATATGATGGCGGCTATCGGTACAGGAAACGTGAAACCAGGCATGGTTACCGTGAGTCTAGGCACTTCAGGAACTATTTTCGCCTATTCAGACAAACCGGTTATTGATGAGAAAGCCGGCGAAATTGCCGCTTTTTGTGACAGCACGGGAGCCTGGCTTCCGCTACTTTGTGTTATGAACTGCACTGTTTCAACGGAACTTGTAAAAACAGCATTCGGTATTTCTACCGACCAGCTTGGAAAATACGCGAAGAAAGTTAAAGCCGGCGCTGAAGGATTGCTTCTTTTACCTTATTTCAACGGTGAAAGAACACCGAATATTCCTGACGGAAAAGGCGTTATGTATGGATTGACCGCGTTGAACTTCACAGCCGCTCATTTTTGCAGAGCCGCTATGGAAGGCGCGGCAATGAGCATTAACTACGGAGTTGATCTTCTGAAAAGCAAAAATATT
>QMOL01000230.1 GCA_003648225.1 Chlamydiota bacterium | reverse complement strand
TCTTTATTGGCTCCCGGAGCTAAATTTAGGAGCTAAACAACCTCAATTATCAAATCTCTAATCGCATTCTCTCTTTCTTTTTTAAGCTCCAAATAATCATCTAATAAATGCTGATATTCCTCGCCTACTGGCAAAAACTCTTTATCGGGTATGGAACCGTTTCTTAAAAATAAATAATCAGGCAAAGAAGAAAATTGCCATAAACTTGATAATTTTACTAATCCGGCTGTGAAAGCGTTAAGATGTATATAACAACTTAAAAATTCTAAATAATCGTCGCGGTTTATTAAAATAGATTGAAACCTGCCTTGAAAAACATGACCCGAAGAATTATATTTTTGGTTAAAGTATTGGGCATAAGACATTTGAAGTAAATACATAAATCGAGAAATACTGGCTCCGGGAGCCTTTAAGGGCTCCCGGAGCCGGTTAGATTTAAAAGCGTCGCTCTCGGTAGTTAGACGCCCGGCGTTAAGGTCTTCTTCAGGTTCAGATAAAATAAAATGAAAATGATTAGGCATTAAAATATAACAAATAATTTTGACTTGGGATAATTTTTTATACTGTTTTATTTTTTTTAAAAAATAAAAATAATCTTGCCTGTCATGGAAGATTATTTTCTTTTCATTGCCTCGGTTGTAAATATGATAAAAATTATCTGGAACAAATTCTGTTTGGCGCAAAGGCATATTTTTTAATTTAATGACTCCTTTTTTAAATAGCTCTGAGCGCCCCGGTTGATAGAACCAACGCCGGGCGCCTGCCCTGTTGGATAACTGGGGTCGAATTAGAGTAAACATTATTTGAGCCAACTTCCAAAGTTTTTCGGGTTTGAATATCGCTCTCGGTTGTTAGACGCCCGGCGTTAAGATTACCTGGCTCCCGGAGCTAAATTTGAGCTAAAGCGAACCAGCTCCGGGAGCCCCGTTTGCGACGATTTTAACTATTTTTTAAATATCTCCTTACATCTTTATTGGCTCCCGGAGTTAATCAACTTAACTAAGCAAAATTATTCGCAAGCATCGCCTATGCCATCATCGTCAGTATCTACTTGGTCAAAATTAGCGCTATTAGGACAATTATCCAACCAATTAAGCACCCCATCTTCATCTTGGTCAAATAAAACATTAACGCAGATAGATTTCTGCTGTCCGCTAATTTCAACTTCTGCGCATTTTCCTCCTATAAAGTCACAATTTTTATCAGTAGAACACTCTACCGGCTTATAAACATTAATATCTGGATAAATAAGGCCGGCGCAATAAGGATCGCTCATATTGGCAAAAAAATTGCCTTGGCTTGGCACGCTATTGCCGTCATTATCTACCTCTCCGCCAGGTGTACAACACGCCTGACCTAATTTAGGCCAAGTATCATCACATTTAGGAAAATCGCCATTGTTAAAGTCGCAAGTATCATAACAATTTCCTTCCACAGGAAACCCCTTGGCTTGCTTGCCGCTAAAACCAACATCGCCTAAAAAATTACATCTTTTTTCATTGCCAAGATATTTATTAGATGTTCCCATCCAACAATAAGAAGCGCTAAATTGATCTTCTGAAATACCCCAAGTATTTTCATGCGTATAAATCGGCTGCTGAGAAATTTGCAAATCTTGCCCAGCTACTGAACAACCTTGCAACAACCAAAAAGCTTTTTTATTAATAACATCTGTTGGCTTAACAGTATAAGATAGTTTAGCAGATTTGTCAGCTTGAACAGCTCCACTAATTATAATATCACCAGCGCCATTTTCGCATGGTGGAATTTCTTCGCCTGCGCAGTCATAATCATGGAAACAGATATTCCCCGTAATCCAAATATCTTTTTCTTCATCAAAATAATCATGACACCTCCCCGGCGTTCTAACAATACATTCCACAGCATCATTCTCATTAAATTGTTCCAAATTACTTAATTCTATATTAAAAGTATGTAAATGAGTGCCTTTTAATTCTTGTCCCTGTTTTTCTCCATCACAATAAGCATCAGTATTTTGATAATCATTAAAGCCATCGTCCTCTTTCCTGCAATCAGTATCTGTTAAACAACATAATGGTTCAAAAACACCTCCTCGAGGAGTAATGGCCACTGGCTGGCAATCTTCCGGGCAAGTTATATAATCTTCACTTGGACCGCAAACTTCGTCCCCGCAAACAGAACCAATAGAAAAAGTCGTCCTTACTCTTACATATTGTCCGCTTTCTTCTGATCCAAAATCAATCCAACCAATCTCATCAGACCAAGCCCACCAGTAAAAATCGCTTTTCTCCACATTCTGCCCGTTTTGCCCGTCAACTAAAGCTATTTTTACTCCATACAATGGCTCGCCTGACAATTGGCGCAAAGAAATCCAGCCGCTCTCACCTGCTCCATAAGATACAATCTTTGCCCAGCCAGAGACATCGCCACTAATTTTATCAATACTGACAGAAGGAGTACTGCCCTCGGGAGTATTGCCATAATCAGCGCAAGTAGAACCAAAACAAATCCAGCCGATATTATCAGACCAAGCCCAACCAGAAAGAGCAGCATTTTCATCTGCTTCTCCTTCAATATTCAATCCATAAACCGGGCCAGAACAAGCGCCATCTGCTTCTGGAGTATCATCATACTCGCAATTATTCATTGAAATCCAACCAATATTTTCTGACCAAGCATAACCATAAACATTGCCTTCGCAAGCATCTCCTTGGCCGTTGTTGTTTGAATCAGCTTGATCAGGGTTAAAAATATAAACACAATTATCATCTCCGTCTAGAATTCCATCGCCATCATAATCCTCTGTACCCGGACCATAATCAGAAAAATGAGTCACTTGTAATGTACAAACACCGTCCGAACAACTTGCTTCCTGCGGCTTCCATACGCCATTATCATTTAAATAAATATCAACTCCGGGATTTTCCTTATTATAAGGAATGCTAATAGTAACCCCCTGATTAAAATCGGCTCCGCTATTAAAACTATAAATATTACCCAAGGGCGTAATACCCTGATCAGATAAACTATCAGGAGTATCTATTTTATAAATAGTAATTGTGGTATCCATAACCAAAGTTCCGGCCGGAATATCTACCTGAACCCCGCTAATTGTGCTTAATGTTTTTTCCTCATTGCCCACAATATCTACTATCTGTTCCTCTGCTTCGCAAATATTATTAAAATCGCCCGGGCAAACATCGCAAATATCCCCTGCTCCGTCAGCATCGCTATCTAATTGGTAAGGATTGCTATTGTCAGGGCAATTATCAGAATCATTAGGTGTTGCGTCGCCGTCTTTGTCATTATCGCAAAAATCCCCTATGCCATCTTCATCCATATCTTCTTGATTAGGATTATAATTAATAGAACAATTATCTGATAAATTTTCTATACCATCATTATCTTTATCATCATCGCAAGCGTCGCCAAGGCCGTCATTGTCATTATCAATTTGCGCCGGGTTGTATAAATTAACACAATTGTCGCTGGCGTTTAAAACGCCATCATTATCAAAATCATTATCGCAAGCGTCGCCTATACCGTCATTGTCAGTATCCAACTGGTCAGGATTAGGATCATTGGGACAATTGTCGCAAACATCGCCAAAACCGTCGTTATCAGTGTCTGTTTGGTCGGGATTAGAAATAGTTGGGCAGTTATCGCAAGTATCGCCAATACCATCATTATCACTGTCTGCTTGATCAAAATTAGAATCGTTGGGGCAATTATCACAAACATCGCCTAAACCGTCGTTATCAGTGTCTAATTGGTCAGGATTTGAAACATTTAAACAATTGTCGCTATTATTTAAAATCCCGTCGTTGTCAGTATCTATACAAACATCGCCAACTCCGTCATTATCAGTGTCTAATTGGTCAGGATTATAATTATTAGGACAATTATCGCAAACATTACCTATGCCGTCATTATCTGAATCAGCTTGATCTGGGTTATAAACAGTTGGGCAATTATCGCAAACATCGCCAATGCCGTCCGGATTAGGTTCTAAATAATAACCCTCTATTTCATTAAGATAAGAATTAGAACCAGAATCAACAATAGCTCTAAAATACTGAACATTGATAGTGGAACTTAAAATAATTTCTACGCTATCTCCGGCGGGTATAGTCCCTGAATAATTATCAGCGGGCGCGCTATACCAATCACCATCATCGCCATTGGTAGTATTATTGGAATATTCAACAATATAAGTTGTTTCTCTAACACCCCTTAAAATAATTTTGTTTATTGCTCTCGTTTCCGGCATCTTAATGGTTAAAGTTGCCGGATCACCAGTATCATACCAATAAGCATAACGAGAAGTATTTGCCGTATCTCCATCTATTAAATTGCCAATATAATATCTGCCACTATTTGAACCATCAAACCAATCTGTAGTATTTCCTTGATCATAACTGCCTACATCACTGCGAACCAAAGTTCCGTCATTGGTAAAATCATATTTATTATAAACGTCTAGCACCTCGCTGTCCGCTTGAGCAGGGTTAGAAAGATGGGGACAGTTATCAATAATATCATCAATTCCATCTCCATCAAAGTCGCTTTGAGCTTCTGCCGCCGGCACACTAAAAAAACCCTGCGTATTATTCCAGCCCGCCTGCGCGGACAGGTATAGAATAGTAAGCAAGGGTAAAATAATAACTAAGGCGATTAAAAAACTGTAAAACAATTTTTGTTTAAAATTAAAGGGTTCTGGCTTGATATATTCGCAAATTAATTTTTTAATAAAAGAAAAAATTTGCTTTTTATTCATAGAAAAAAGTTATGTTTAGCTGTATATATTATAGCATAAAATCATGGAACATGAAACATGAAAACATGAAACATGAAAGCATGATAACATTTAGCTCCGGGAGCCGATAAAATTGTAAAGATATATTTGTTAACGCCGGGCGTCTAACAACCTCAAGCGACGCTTTTAGTAATTCGACCCCGTTATCCAACGAGGGCAGACGCCCGGCGTTGGTGCTATTAGATAATAAATTTAGCTCTAAATTTAGCTCCGGGAGCCGATAAAGTTGTAGGGAGATATTTGAAAAATAGTTAAAACCGTCATAAACGGGGCTCCCGGAGCTATTTAATTCGGCTGACGTTGTTTATTGTTAAATAAAAAACCGCTCCGCACCTCGTATCTTGCAGGGCGGGGCGG
>QMOL01000229.1 GCA_003648225.1 Chlamydiota bacterium | reverse complement strand
CGCTTACACCGGCGGAAAATCAAAAGTGCTTGATGAACCGTGCTATTCTTTTGCTCTTTTTGGCTCTACAGCAAATATTACTGAAGTCTCAATCGTTTTCGCCAATAAAGGCGACCTTGAAGGACTGGCTCACGATGTAAACAACGACAATACACTTCAACAGGAGGCGTTTTCAACTTATCAATCGAAGATATCTCAAGCAACAATAAACATTGAGAAAAAACTAACCTCTTTACTGCGAAAACCTAAAATTCAGTCTTTCGGTGAAGGAGATAAAAATACAGTTGAAACCGTAAAACGATGGGACGTTAAAGGTCATGCAATCTTGCTTTCCGCACCGTTGAACGAATATGTAGCGGTAAAAATTGTTCCGACAAAAGTTGCCGACGCATTTGGAAAAACAAAACACTTATCCGATGAAGATGTTAAGGAAAGAATGCAATCATCTCTTGTTCACAGAGAAAACGGAGATGTCATTATTAAAAATATTCCAATGATTGATCAGGGACCAAAAGGTTATTGCGTTCCCGCCACATGGGCAAGATACTTTAATTATATCGGGATTCCTATGGATATGTATTTACTCGCTATGGCAGGCAATACAGGCGTTGGTGGAGGCACTTCAATAAATAAAATGGTTAAAAATGTTACCCGGCTGGTAGAAAAGAATTACAGAAGATTGAAATATGATAAAAGAAGAGCGCTTATCAAATATATTGATGAGTATATCGACCGCGGTGTTCCGATTATGTGGCCTGTTTATGTCAGCAAAGAATTTTATGTAAAGAAGATCAACGAAAGAACTGAAGAAAGAAAAAAATCAACAGACTTTTCCGAATGGAAAAAAAAATTGAGACCATACCGTTCCGCAGCAAAAAAATTAAAAGAAAATTATGACGGCGCGCATGTCTGCATGATTATCGGGTACAACAAAAAAACACGCGAAATCGCTACAAGTGATTCTTGGGGCAAAAAATTTAACGAACGATGGATGACTGAAGAAGAAGTTGACGCAATAAGCATGGGCGGAATGTACGTCATTAAGTGGTAAGGCGGTGCCGGTGTTTCATTAGTTTTAGGCACCGCTGAGGAAATTGAATTTTGGAAAAATTCAATTTATTTTCTTGGTATTGGAATACAGATTCCGGATATATTTTACTTGAAACTTCAACGAAACAAACAAAAATGAAATTTTTTAAAAATTATTCTGTCATTTTTGGATTAGCGTTCACACTTATATTTTTCTCCGCCTGCGGGAAAAAGGAAAACGCTGATGAAATCAAACTGCCGTTCGAAACAAAACAAATCGCGAAACCCGCCGTTAAAAAGCATTCCCCAATAAAAAGTTCAAGATTACCCAAGTTAAAAAATGATGACACACGACCTGTTTTGATAAAAGTTTTTGAAAAAGGTCAACGGGCGGTAAACGCTATCGTTAAAATAAAAAAACCAACAAGAAAATTGAGCTGGTGGACCGCAGAAACCGATGAAGACGGCAATGCGGAAATTTCTGTTCCGGTGAAGTGGAAATATTTCAGCGTAATCGCACAGAAAGATAATTACGCGCTTGCAACATTTTATACAAATAATCTCACGCCGGGTAATTCTCCGATTAGTGTTGAACTCAATCTTGATGAAGAGGGAATAATAATTACCGCTGAACTCATTTCCAACAAAAAAATAGATGAAGATAATGAAAATGTTTTCGCGAAGATAACTTCCGATTTATATAAAGACCGTCAGAATCTTTTTGCTGCCCGGTCAACCGTTTGTGAAAACAACAAGATAATTTTTCCACCTATAAAATCGGGACTAAAAAGAATGAAAATTCTTGTTATTTTTGGAGACTTTGCAAAATCCTATTCCGATTATTTTGATACACTTGACGGAACAAACAAAACTATTCATGTTAATTTACTAGAAGGAGTAAAACTTTACGGTAGAGCAGTTAGAGCTGACGGTACGCCGATAACGAATGTATATTTTCGAGCGACTCCGCGCGGTCTTTACGAAAAATCACAAATAGGACATATTCACGCAAAAATGAAACCTGATGAAGAGGGGAATTTTGAAGTGTTCGGTTTAGTTGAAGGGCACAATAAATTGTTGCTCACAGCAGATTACGGTGATGACTTATCGTCAAATGTAGTTTTATATTCAGATGAGGAAAACAGATATGTATTCACATTTCCGACAAATAATTATCGAACAATAAAAGGAATTGTTAAATATGAGAAAACAGACGAGCCGGCAGAAGGAATAAAAATAAAATTTGTGCTGTATAAACGGAAACGTGAAGAACGCATTATCACAACCGATGAAAACGGAAAATTTGAAATTAAATTGCCTGTTTATAGAACAACTTTAGAAATAAAGGAACCCGGTTACGCGCAAATCAGGCTATATCTTTCTATAAATAATAAAGATAATAAGTTAATAGAATTATATTTAAAAGAAACAGGGATTATTACCGGTAAAATAACTGATGAAGACGATAATCCTATTTCGGGAGTCAATGCTTATTTTATGCCGTACTCTCGTGAAAGATATGGAGAGACGAAAAACGGATATAATGCGAAAACGCAGTTTGCTTCAAATGAAGAAGGAATTTATGTTGTATCAAATGCGGCAGCACCGGAAACATATTGTTTAGCTCAGACATACGGTAACCCTAAATATATTTTACCGAGAGAAAACAGGAAAGTTAAAATTAAAACTAATCCCGGAGAAGTTACAATATTTAATTTTATAATGAAAGCGGCACCGGAGGTGAAAATTAAACTGATTGATGAAAATGGAATTCCCGTTACCCGTTATGAATTAAAATATAATGTAAGTTATGAAAGCGGAGGGAGCCGCGGAAGCGATCATGTTAATTTAAGAAATCAAGAGGACTGGTATAACTTACAAATGTGGGATGTAAATAAAGAAATGAAATTGTCTTTAACGGCTCAAACGTTGGATAATAAAATAGCGGTAACAAATGACATTGAAATTATATCAGGAAAAAAATCTGAAATAATTTTGAAGATCAATCCTGAAAGAAAAGCTGATGTAGCGGGATTTGTTTATAATTATGATATGACACCCGTTGTTGATAAATATATTTATGCACACGCAGGTGAGAAAAAAGATAATATAGAAACCGATTATCTCGGTTATTTTGAAATTGCAGGATTAGGCGTTAAAAAAGGGAGCCCGCTTCTATTACTAATTTGGAATAATGACATTAGTTATTCAACAAATGTTCTTGCGGGAAGCGAAGATATTGAATGGATACTTCCAAAACCTAAACAAATTACCGGAAAGGTTTTTATTGAAAATCTTGACACACCGGCATCAAAATTCTATGTTAGTGTAGGCGAGCACAACGACAAAAAAATTCATTCTGATGACGGGAGTTTTTCCACTGTATTTAATGCGGACAATTCGTATTATAAGAGAACATTCAAAGTTTTTGTTTCCGCTGACGGTTATGCTGCTGAAGAAAGAGAAATTAATCCTTCCGATATAAACTCTTTTAATCTTGGTGATATAATTCTAATAAACAAAGCCGCAACAGTTTCGGGAAAAGTTGTCGATAAAAATAATGAACCTGTCCGCGTAAGTTTGACACTTATGAAAATGCAAATGGGTAGAAGTTACGGCGGAACTGAAAGTAAAGCATCCGATGGGACTTATGAATTTAAAAATATTTCTCCGGGTGAATATGCAGTGATGGCGTTTAATGAACTAAACAATGTTCGTTCAGAACCATTTGAAGTAACTGCAGGTGAAAATTTCATAGTGCCTAACTTAGAGGTTTTGACTCCGGACACAGCAGATTCAATTTCAGGAACTGTAACATTGGATGATGTGCCTTTAGACAATGAGAAAATATTATTTTTCTCTGAAAATAAGATGATACAAAATGAAATTAAAGTAACCAACGGGAAATTTGAAACTAAAGTATTACCGGGGAAATATGTGGTTTCGTGCATAAAAAGAAAAGTTGCAGCAGTAGTTGATTTAAGATCATCAAACGATAACTCTATCAATTTCAAATCAGGGAATTCCTCGTTCGCCCTTGAAATGCCGTTTAATGATAACTGGTTAATAACTTTGATTAGAAAGTTCGGTGATATAAAAGCTCCGGTCGCAAGTTTGCCATTAAAAAACAAAAAAAATGAAACGATATCTAATATTCAAGCGGGAGAATATATGCTGTATGCTTTTTGTTGGAGTAAAGATAGCAGAACAAACATCACAGTTGAAACAACAATCAATGCAGGTGAAACTAAAAAAATAAAATTCTGAAAAATCAATTTAATTTAATAGCCCCAGTAAAAACAAAGGGCGGCGGTTTTTATCAATAGTAGATGAATGAGAGAAAATAAATTTCTTTTTGTCGGTAATTCCTTTGAACTGTTCGCGCCCCTTGCTCTTACCGCCAACTTCCACAACGATTTTTTCATCATTATATTGAATATAATAATCAGGCGTTTTAGCTCCCCGAGTGGTTTTTAAATAATTGAAAGGAATATTTGCAGCGAGCATTGCTTCGCAAAAGAAATCTTCTCTTAATCCACCTATCGAATCTACAAAATCTTTGTACAAAAGTCTGTAAGGAAGAAACATAAGAATTTTGGGTTCACGCAAAACATTTGTACCGGCAGGAAACACAGGATTTAATATAAAAGATTTGTTAAGAAGATTTATATATGATTCCGCTTTATATTTTGTAATACCAATGTTTTTTGCGACGGAAGAGAAATTTAAACCATCAACTTCAGATTTTCCAATAAATTTTACAACTTTTTTAATTTTATTTATTTCTTCAATTTTTATCGATGCAAATGACGGAATGTCTTTTTGAATAATCTTGTTTAAAATATTGCTCATTAATGGCATGAAATCAGGTTCATCTAAAGTGAAAGGCATGAGTCCTCCGGAAAGATATTTATCAAAATGAACATCGAGTTTTAAAAGTTCCGATGAAATTTTGTCGTTAAAAATATCTTCCAGAGTAATACATGGCACTTTTTTGTCAAACTTGAAAAATAAATATTCACGAAAACTGAACGGATATAAATAATGTAGGTTAACCCGACGAGATAAATCATAAGATGAATCAATAATCGAAAGAGCAACAGAACTGGTAAATGTTAGTTTTACATTAAGGAAATCGTAAATTTTCTTG
>QMOL01000228.1 GCA_003648225.1 Chlamydiota bacterium | reverse complement strand
TATCGGCAAACTTGAACTCACAGGCGAAATTATTCGACAGGATGGTGACGTTTCCACTATTCAGGTTTATGAAGATACTACCGGCGTTAAACCCGGTGAAATTGTTGTTGGAACAAACGAACCGTTAAGTGTTGAGCTCGGTCCCGGTTTATTGCGTGGTATTTATGATGGAATTCAACGTCCGCTTGACAAGATTTTTAACATTTCAGGCGCTTTCATCGGCAGAGGAATTTCTGTTCCAAAAATCTCAAAAGAAAAAATATGGCACTTCATTCCTAATGCTAAAAAAGGCGACGTTGTTTCCGGTAACGATATTCTCGGTACCGTTCAGGAAACCGAATTGCTGAATCATAAAATTCTTGTCCCGCCGAAGATTTCCGGAACAATCACAGAAATAATTGATGAAGGTGATTATACCATAGAAGAAATTATCGCTAAAGTTTCCAATGTTAAAGGTGAACAGGAATTAAAAATGTATCATAAATGGGCCGTTCGTATTCCACGCCCGGTTGTCCAGCGACTTGAACCTAATATTCCTCTGTTTACAGGTCAAAGAGTTATTGATTTCTTTTTTACTATCGCCCGCGGCGGCACAGCAGCAATTCCGGGCGGTTTCGGCACAGGAAAAACCGTTACTCAGCATCAGCTCGCAAAATACAGTGACGCAAACCTCATTGTTTATATCGGCTGCGGTGAGCGCGGAAATGAAATGACACAGGTTCTCCAGGAATTCCCTGAATTGAAAGACCCGAACAGCGGACTCCCTCTTATGGACAGAACTGTTCTTATAGCGAATACTTCAAATATGCCGGTTACCGCTCGTGAAGCAAGTATTTACACCGGTATTACTATCGCTGAATATTATCGCGATATGGGATACAATGTTGCAATTATGGCCGACTCAACTTCCCGATGGGCGGAAGCTCTTCGCGAAATCAGCGGCCGACTCGAAGAAATGCCCGCTGAAGAGGGTTATCCGGCTTATCTCGCAAGCCGTCTCGCTGAATTCTATGAACGTGCCGGAAGAGCGGAAGTAGGCGGAAAAGTTGAAAAACGTGAAGGTTCCGTTTCTGTTATCGGCGCTGTTTCACCACAGGGCGGCGATTTTTCCGAGCCGGTTACACAACACACAAAAAGATTTGTCCGCGCGTTCTGGGCGCTTGATAAATCACTCGCCGGAGCGCGCCATTTCCCTTCAATTAACTGGAATAATTCTTATAGTGAATATGTTGATGATGTAGCGGAATGGTGGAAAAAAGAAGGCGGGGATTTTAATTATCAGGAAATGCGTGATAGAGCTATGACTATCCTGCAAGAAGAAAACAGACTCGAGCAGGTAGTTAAACTTGTAGGTCCCGATGCTCTTCCCGACCGGCAGAGATTAGTGCTTACAACAGCAAAATTAATAAAAGAAGCTTTTCTGCAACAAAACGCTTTTCACGATAATGATGTTTACTGCACACCTGATAAGCAGTTAAGGATGATGGATGTAATTCTTCATTTTCACGATAAAGCGGGAGAAATTCTTACTAAAGGCGTTCCGTGCGTTCGATTATTAGATCTCGACATTATTCCCCGCATCATCAGAATGAAAACCGATATTCCTTGTGATAAATCAGCTGATATTTCAAAACTGAAAGATGAGATCGATTACGTTCTGGATGATTTAGTGAAGTGAGAAACATTACTCATCCATATTTTCATATACGTATCTGCACCTTACCGAGGCACTGGGTGCTGGGTCCCTGGCACTGGGTCCGAAATCCGATGCCCGCCCCCGGTGGAATAAAAAGAAAATTCCACAGGGCGAGGAAAGATGGAAAGTAGTAAGTCGGAGCCTTGGCGGAGAGCCCGGCCGGGCCGGTAAGCAAAACTGGAGGGTCGCTGTCCCCGGCGACCTATTAATCCGCAGCCAGCGGCAGCGGCTGCAACCCGACACCTACCTCTCAATCTTATACCCAACGCCGCGAATATTCTTAATAAACCCCTGAAGCACCTAATTTTGTGCGAAGGTGTTTATATACACATCAACCGTTCTTTCATCAACGATTTTTTCATTCCCCCACAAATGGTCAAGAATTTTGTTGAATATTGTAAAAAGTTATTTGTTTTGTTATAATTCAATTATAATCTTTAATTCATAATTCTAATTTTGCATGCTTTATTTCGTAGCCACTCCAATCGGGAATCTTTACGACCTTTCGCCACGCGCGATTGAAGTTTTAAATGAAGTTGACGCAATAGCTGCCGAAGACACTCGCCGCACACGCAAGCTTCTGACTCATTTTTATATAAAAACTAAGCTGTTCAGTTTTCATCAACATAACGAACGTGCCGGTACGGAAAAAATCATTACCAAACTTCAGGAAGGAAAATCTATCGCTGTAGTTTCCGATTCAGGAATGCCGTTAATTTCAGACGCAGGACAACTTCTCGCGGAAAAACTATGGAAAGAAAAAATTGAATATACATGCATTCCGGGAGCTTCGGCTGTTGAAGTAGCGCTTGTTATGAGCGGAATGCCGACAGATAAGTTTCGTTTTCTTGGTTTTGCTCCACGCGACAAAAAGGAATATGCCGAGTTTTTAAAATCCGCTTTAAGCGAGTCAATAACAACAATAATTTTTGAAAGCCCGAAACGCCTGTTAAAAACATTAGAGAATATTTCTACAATCGATTCTTTAAGGCAAATAGCCGTTGCACGCGAATTAACAAAAATTCACGAAAAAGTTGTTCGTGGCACCGCATTAGAAATTATCAACTGCTTTTCTGATGGCGAAGTTAAAGGTGAATGCGTGATTGTTATTGCTCCTGCACCGAAGCTTGAAGATAAGAAAGCGGAATACAACTTAGCGGAAATGGTAGAAAAAGTCCGGAAAATAAGCGGATTACAACATTCAAAAGCCGCGAAAATAGTTGCCGTGCTTACCGGAATATCGAAAAGGGAAATATATAACAAAACCACACTAAAATCTTAGACACGAATTACACGAATTGTCACGAATAAAAAGAAAATTTAAGTTTTAATTATATATATTGTTTTATAAAATAAATTATGTTCTAAAAATTTAAATTCGTGTAAATTAATGAAATTCGTGTTAAAAATATTAAAATTATGAACGAAAAAGGTGAAGTAATAAAAATCGAAAACGGTGTTGCAACCGTCATACTGAAAAAAAATAACGCGTGTAAAACTTGCGGCTTATGCCTTGCCGGTAAAGATTCGCAGACAATGATCTTAACTGCTCAAGCGCAATCAAACACAAAAGTTGGAGATGAAGTTTTCGTGGCAGTTGATAAAAAAGTAAAATCAGCAGCTATAATCTGGCTTCTTGCTGTTCCGATAGCCGCATTTGTCAGCACAGCATTAATCGCGCAGCTTTTACTGAAATTATCGGAAGATCTTTCTTTTTTAATCAGTATTGCGGGATTAATTCTCGCATTTATTGTCGCATGGATTGTAGATAAAAAAGTCGGATACAGCAAACGTCCCGCAGCGAAAATCATTTCAAATTGAAATGATTGAGCAACAAGTATATATTTCCCCAATCAAAAAAATAAAATTAAGATGTAACGCTACTTATAATTTAAAAACAAAGGATTAAAAATGTATTGTAAAAACAGCAACGACTATCAAGAAAACAAATTGCCCAAAACCGAAAAAACTACCATGGCTGTACTTTCACCGGAAAATGAAAAGGACTTTATAGTTAGAAAAGTTACAATCCAACAAGATGGTAGTATTCCAAATCATACAAATGAAATACATCATCAGCAATATGTGCTCAGTGGTGAAGCGAAAGTCGCAGTTGGCGATACAGTATATCATGCGAAGCCGGGTGATTTTATATACATTCCTGCCGGAGTGAAGCATTATTATGAAGCGTGTTATGGGAAAGAATATCAGTTTTTATGCATGATTACGACTAAAGAAGATAAAATAGTTTTAGTTTCTTGATAAAGGAAAATTAACTGAATTGTTAGAAATACCAAAAATAAATAACGTGATTTTTAGAACAATAGCAGGAATTAAACAATTAGTTTCAGGAGTTTGTTTAGGTACAGCACAATATGGATCGCAATTGGATGAAACTTCTTCCTATGCGCTTATGGATAGATTTGTCGAGAAGGGAGGCAATTTCCTTGATACCGCTCATGTATATGGGGCATGGGACAAAAACGGCACCAATAACGGCTGCGGAAACAGCGAGGTTGTCATCGGTCGTTGGCTCAAAAGTAGAAAAAATCGTGACCGTATAATAATTGGTACAAAAGGAGGACATCCTGACTTCGAATCGAAAAAAAACGGGATGACATGTTCTATATTGCTGCAGCATCTACAAGAAAGTCTTGATCGCCTTCAAACTGATTTCATCGATATTTACTGGTTCCATCGTGATAACCGTTTAATTCCGGTTAGTGAAATTCTTGGTTGGCTCGAAGAGCCATGCAAGCAAGGAATGATTCGAACAATAGGTTGTTCCCATTGGAGAAAAGATAGATTAGTTGAAGCGATGACATTTTCCGGAAAAAATAATATGCTCGTGTTAGGCGCAAGCCAGATTGCATGGAGTCTGGCTCAATCACGGACAACTCAAGTGGATGGTCCTTATGGGGAACAACTGACCATGGATAAAGCCACTTGGGAATTTCATGTTAAGAGTCAACTTCCTTTAATTGCCTATAATACTCAGGCCGCAGGCTTTTTTGCTAAAAAATATGATGCATGTAATTTCACGGGCGATGACTTTCCTAAGCCTGAACTTGCGAAACAGTATGGAAGCAACTTGAACTTACGATACCGTGCCATTGCACAAAAAATGGCAGGTGAGAAAGGCTGCTCAACTAATCAAATTGCCTTAGCATGGTTACTTCAGCAACCATTCCCCGTCTGTACAATAATCGGACCTCGCAATTTTGAACAGTTAGACGATTCTATGGATACAATGGTTAAATTAAATAACTATGAATGGCAGCAACTCCGATGTTCTTGGTAGTTGATGGTTTTCCCGCTCTCTATTAACTCTTTCCCTTGGGTGCATGGAAATTTTCGGGATGAAAATTAGATAAAAACATCTTTTTGTTCGATGAGTCGTGCCGATGCTTGTTATGTTGCAGGCACTCGGATGAAATTTGCTCTTTTGAGCAAATTTGATTTCCTGATTTATTCAATATCAGTTTTAGTGCATATTGATTTCAG
>QMOL01000227.1 GCA_003648225.1 Chlamydiota bacterium | reverse complement strand
GTTGCGACCGGAGAAGTTTATCCTTTGGAAGTACGAGACAGATTGTGTGATGTTTTTACCACAGGCGATGAAGCGGAAATAAATATTGAAGAAAATACTGTTGTAAACAAAACATCGAATAAAACTTATGAAACGTTACCGCTTGGTGCCGCGAAAGATGTAGTTGACGCCGGCGGGATTTTTGAGTATGCCCGAAGAGCGGGAATGTGCAGTTAACGATTTAATTTATTAATGTAATAATACGGAGTAACTATGTTACATATTTTCAGAAAAAGACAGCGCCCGATTCTTTGGGTTATTCTTGTTGTAATTATTGTAACCTTTGTTTGGTTTTATGGTCGAGGCGGGAAAGTATTTTCGCAATCAAGACAAGCCGAACAAGTTGGGCAGATCGGTACCAAAATAATAAATCAGGAGGATCTTAATTATGCGATAAGAGGAGTAATGATTTACTTGAAATTATTTTTGAAGTATCCGCCTGAACTCATGCCGAACGCGGAAATTTTAAAGCAGGAGGGATGGCGCAGAATTATAGAACTTAACCAGGCTAAAAAAGATGGGATAACTGTCAGTAAAGAAGAAGTAAGACATGCTATCGAAAAAATAATATTTGGCGGTGTTGGTAATTTTAATCCTGAAGTTTATGAGGGTATAGTTCATAAAATCGGCGGTGCAATGACTCCTCGAGAATTCGAAGATCACATTCGAGAAGAACTTATGATAGAAAAAGTTAAACGTTATTTAAGTTCTTCAGTAATAATAACTGATGATGATTTGAAGCAGGCTTATGATATAGATAACACGTTAATAAAACTTGCTTATATCCCTTTTTATTATAAGAATTACGCTAAAGGTCAAACGGTTGTGAGCAATGAAATTGAAGAATTCTTCTACACTAATCAAGAAGATTTTCGCGTTCCTCAACAGGTTAATTTGGCTTATGCCGTGGTAAAAGCTTCTCCCGATAAGGTTGTTCTTGAGGATGAGGAATTACAGGAATATTATGATGAAAATAAAGATCAATTTGCAATTACCAATGATGTTGATTCTTCAGAAGTGAGTGAATTTAAATCTTTTGAAAAAGTTAAATCTGATATTAAAAAAGAATTGACAAAACAGCGCGCGTTGGAAGCTGCTTATGACAAGCTTGAACAATTGTATTTTAAGATGGGCGATTCTCTGGGAAATAATTTGGATAAAATGACAAAGGAATTCCATGCGAACGCGAAAAAATTGAACATTCCGGTTGTGGAAACAGGGTGGGTGGCATTGGAAGACCAAATTTCCGGTTTGAGCAATAGTTACGAAATTATCCGGTCTGCTCTTTCTGCTAAAGAGGGAAATGTAAGTGATTTAATTCAGCTACCGGATGATTGTTATTTAATTTATCTTGTTAAGGATAAAAGAGAAACTTATTTGCCGGAATTAACAGATAAAGGGGTTAAAGAACTTGTAAAAAATGAAATTATAAAACGCCGTTCACTTACAATGGCAAGACAAGCTGCCGAGCAATTAAGGCAGACATTATCAA
The DNA here is from genome assembly GCA_003648225.1 of Chlamydiota bacterium. Classification (GTDB taxonomy): domain Bacteria; phylum Auribacterota; class UBA3054; order UBA3054; family B51-G9; genus B51-G9. Next base: position 3,681 of record QMOL01000227.1, on the reverse strand, counting down.
AATCAAAAAAAAGTTTTGTTAAAGCGGCCGAATCTCTCGGATACAAGTCGGAAGTAACTGTTCCGCTTGACCGGAATTCCGGGATTCAAAAAATTGGTTGTCCGGCGGAAATAGTGTCAAAATTATTTGCATTTCCTGTAAATGTTTCTGTGGTGGTACCTTTTGCTTCGGGTTATATTCTTGCGTGTCCGATAGAATATTATGAAGCTGACAATACGTTAATGTATGCCGAGGAGAGCAAACTGAAGGAAAAGTTATTCCGGCAGGAAGCCGGCATGTTAATTAATTCATGGTTGATGCAGGGAGCAAAAAAATTGAAGGTTAAAGATACAGGGCAGCAGCAATGAAGGTTGAAAGGTCACAATGAAATGACATACACTAAATGATTAAACATCAAAACATAAGACTATGAATATTTCAGCTCCGCGATCACGAAGAATATGTAATGATTTTTCACAATTACCTTTCGCGCCAATTGGGATTATGGCAACGCCCGGCGGGCGTGATCTTGCTGAGAAAATTGATGCGCAGCTTGTAATTCAACGTAAAGCGCTTGCGGAAATATATCCTCGATTTGAAGATTGCCCCGGTTTTTTGAGGGAATCTTATATAATTGACTGTGATATGCCGAGATTTGGTAACGGAGAGGGAAAAGCTGTTATAAATGAATCTATCCGTGGTTTTGAACTCTATTTTATTACTGATATCGGGAACAGTGGTGTTAGCTATACCAGAAACGGAGTAGAGGTTTCGATGAGCCCGGATGAGCATTATCAGGATGTAAAAAGGTTGATTTCCGCCACAAGGGGATTGGGCTATAGAAACAATGTTATTCTTCCTCTGCTTTATGAAAGTCGGCAGCATAAAGTTTCCGGTCGTGAATCTTTGGATTGCGCAATGGCTTTGCAGGAACTCGTAGCTATGGGGGCGGTAAATATCATGACAATTGACGCGCATAATTCACATGTACAAAATGCGATACCGAACTGTGATTTTGAAAATTTGCACGCGAATTATCAGCAAATAAAAACTATCGTTAATACGGAAAATAAATTTAAAGCAGGCATAGATGATTTAATTGTTACAAGTCCTGATCTCGGCGGTATGGAAAGATGCCGTTATTTTGCAGAGCAATTACAGGCGGACCTTACCGTTTTTTATAAATTAAGAGATTTATCTCGTATCGTGGACGGGAAAAATCCCATTATTGAACATAAATTCCTCGGCGGAAATGTTGAAGGAAAAGACGCATTGATTGTCGATGACCTTATCGCGTCAGGAGAATCGATGCTTGACGTTGCTAAGAATTTAAAACAAATGGGGACGAAAAGAATTTTTATGGCTTGCACTTTTCCTCTTTTTACAGAAGGAATTGAACGCTTTGATAAAGCGTTTGAAGATGGGATTTTTGACAGGCTTTATGGAACTAATGCTACATACAACCACCCTGAACTTCTCAAAAAAGACTGGTATGTGTCTGTTGATGTATCGCGTCTTATTGCTCTTTACATTGATTCATTTAACCGTAATGAATCGGCAAGCAGATTGCTTGACAATACGCTCAAAATCCATGCGGTTCTTGAACGCAAAGGAGTTCTTTAATTTAACGCAAGCATTTTTTCTCTAACCGGAACTTGTTTTTGCTGTGTTTTGTTACGGTTTATTAATTGAGAAAGTTTATTATTTTTACATTCTTCGGCTTAGTTTCCGACTTTTGTGATCGCTGTTTTATCGCTTGATGTTGAGCCGAGGTATTATTTTTAGTTTTTAATGTTTTCTTTTCTTTTTTATAAGGGTCAAAACCAATTGAAAAAAACTGAGGGTATGGATTGCCGTCAGGCGTTGTTATATCTTGCTGAACCTGCGTGATAAAATTATTGAAATTTGTTAATGTGCAGAAAAGAGTGTGTAACTGTTGAGTTGAACTTAGTGTTCCGCCAAAAACCACCATTTTCCTGTCACTTTGAACATGTGTCCAAGTGCCAGTTATAACAACTCCCGCATTATCAGCATTGTAACGTATTTGGGTTCTTAAAGATTCATTATCGGCTACATTTCCAACATTAGCGAAAGCGAGGATAGTTATTGTAGATAACACGGCAAGACCGAAAGCAAATCTTTTTTTATCTTTTTTTTTCATGATTATAGATTGTATCACTATTGTGTTTTATTTTGGACAAGTATGAGATTGCATAAAAATTAGTTCCGAGGTCAAAGGTCAAAATCCTCGACTTTCCGTCCGTCTAATTCAATAACTCTGATATATTATCAAGCTCTTTTGCAGCATCGATTATTAATTCATTGATAACTTCCTTCACCGGTTTAATCTCGTCGGCGAGGCCTACTGCTTGTCCGGCCATAAGTGAGCCTGCGTCAACATCGCCATCAACGGCTGCTTTTTTAAGAGCTCCCATCCAGAATTTTTCGACTTCAAACTGAGCGGTTTCCCGGTCGATTTTTCCATTGCTCAAATTCTGAAGAAGCTGAAGCTGTAATTTGCTGAATTCATCGCTGCCTGTATTTCTTAAAGCCCTGACCGGTATTACAGGTAATCGTGAATCAAATTGCGGCGTTGCTGTCGCGTCGCGCGCTCTTGCCCGTTTGAAAACTTCTTTGAAATTATTGTGAACAGTACATTCATTGGTCATAACAAAACGCGTGCCGAGTTGAACTCCTGCAGCGCCCATCAGGAGCATGTGAGCCATCATTTTTCCTGTCGCAATGCTTCCGGCAATAAAAATAGGAATTTCTTTGTTGAATTTAAATAGAATCTGCTGCCATAAAATAGGGCCGGCAACGGGACCGATATGTCCGCCGGCTTCCATTCCTTCAAGGATAAGTCCATCAACACCAGAGCGGATCATTCTTTTGGCGAGAGCTTCGGTAGAAGCAAAAGATAAGACTTTTGCGCCGGAACTTTTCGCGTATTCGATTTCTGTATCTTTTGGAACAGCGCCCGCAAAAACGATTACAGGAAGTTTAGCCTTTACGACTACATCAAGATGTGTTTTATAATTTGGCGCAACAGTAATCAAATTTACAGCGAAAGATTTGTCGGTAAGAGCTCTGGTCATTGTGATTTGCTCTTCGAGAATTTCAGAAGGCATATTCCCACAGGCGAGACTCGCGAACGCGCCGGCGTTGCATACTGCGGCAACGAGTGTCGGCTCGCTGACCCAGGTCATCGCGCCACACATAATAGGGTAATCAACACCTAGCAGATTCTGTCCGCGTTTCCACAAATTATCAAGTTTTTTTTTATTAATAGAATTGTTCATATTTATAATGTAAAGGATTAAAATTTTCGTTTTGAATATTATATCAAATTGTCCAACTGTAGTCGAGTGTTAATTACAATCTTATGTCTAAACTGCACAACGAATTAACATTAATTAAGTGTTCCATATTGATTATTTTATTTCACACAAAGTCTCTAAGGCACGCATATTAGCCTCGTAAAGTCAAATGGGTGTAAAAATCCGTTGGCAGCTTCTTAAATGGAATACATAATGGGGTCGTACCCGATAATATATAGTTAAATAGTGTATATAAAGATACTTATAACTAATAATATGGCTTATTTTACTGTTAGAATGCTTATTTTTATGTTAAATATTGCCTTTTAAGGATATTTTTGATATAATAAGAAAAAATAAGATTTTTAACAACAAATGAATAAAT
>QMOL01000226.1 GCA_003648225.1 Chlamydiota bacterium | reverse complement strand
TACCTTTAAGGATGTATGCAGTGGGATTCGGGATAAAATGATTTACCGCCATCCGCATGTTTTTAAGTCGGACAAAAAATATACCGCCAAGGAAGCCAAAGCAATTTGGGAACACGAGAAAGGGAAAAAGAAAGAGGGAAAATTATTGGATGGGATCCCCAAGACGCTTCCGGAATTACATCGAAGTTATCGTATGCAGCAAAAAGCCGCCGCTATGGGTTTTGATTGGGATAATGTGGATGAGGTCTGGAAAAAAGTCGATGAAGAATTCGGCGAATTCAAAGAAGCGCAAGCATCCGGGGATAAAGACCATACCAAAGAAGAATTCGGAGACATTCTTTTTGCCCTTGTGAATCTTGCCCGTTTTTATGATATCCACCCCGGAGAAGCACTCAAAGCCAGCAACGAAAAATTCTACCGCCGTTTTGCTAAGGTGGAAGAACATTACAAAAAAGAAAAGCGATCCATGAAAGAAGATACCTTGGAAGAATTAGATAGAGTTTGGGAAGATGTGAAGAGTAGGGAGTAAGGAGCTAATTTTGATTATAAAATATATTTCTTTAGGATTAGTATCCATAATAACTTTATTTTTTTGGCATAATTTAATTAAAGAGTATAAAAAATTTAAAACCAAAGCTCCGAAAATGTAAGGTTATTATATTTTTATTTATTGTTGCTAGCGTTGTTTTTAGTTTTTTTGAATTAAATGACTCAATTCAGGATAGTAAAAAATTAGATAAATTAATAATTGATGAAAACGCCAAAAGTACAGAAGATATTAAAGCACATTTATCGAATATTGATAGTGTAAAATATAAAAAATACAAACCTAAAATCGAAGTTCAACTTAATGAAATAAAAGAAGGTGTTCTTGAATTTATGATTCATACACCGATAGAAAATAAAAGTAAAATTGATAGGATATATGTAAAATTTGATATTCCGGGTGAATTTCAAACATTTGAAAGGGAAGATAGGAGTTTTGAAAATATTGATAATTGTAATGTTAAATCATCTATTTTTTATTGAATTAATAATAGAACGCGCACAACAACAATGAAATTTGAACTGAATAATATTTATCCTAGTGGTTTTCTTAGGGGGCTAGTATACTATGAACCCCGTAATATTGTTAAAGATCGTTTTGATGACGAGATATATTCTTATTATCCGATAGCTAGTATGCATAAGTATCTAACGTATGATTTTACTTGGCTTTATGATGGTACAAATATAAACGAAAAAGGTTATTTAGATTTAAGAAATTTAAAAATGCATGTTATTGATAGAAAAAATTCTTAGAAGGGAAATCGTATTTTACAAGATCAATACAAAACCAATTAAAGAAAAATCCTAAAAGCCCAATAAGTAAATGGCTGTTAGATAATGAAGATTATTATTCACAGATGGATTCATGTTATGTTTATTCTCATGGTAATAATTTTTCGAAACATTACTATATAATTGTCGGTGATACTATAATTCATGTAATAGAATCAAAACCCGATTCTTTAATTATCAAAATGTGGAATGATCCAAAAATTGATCAAAATATGAAATATTGGTAACTCTCCGAGAGATCCTGAAACAAGTTCAGGATGACGCTTTTGTGTGTTATAATATTTCCATAAAATATTTTTTCACCCATCACTCATAACTCATAATTTATCATTTAACAACTCAACAATTATTCTACCACAAAACAACGTTTTTTGTTGCTTAGTAATATTTTATTACTTAATTTATAATTAGCATATGCCAATAACGGAGGAAATATGCCACGACCACATAAAACACGACGCATCTATGGAGAGTTTGAAGCAGATTACTTTAAACCACGTGGACGAATGATGTCGGAACTCGAAGAGATCCATCTTGAAGCAGATGAGATAGAAGCCGTACGGCTTGCAGATCTTAAGTGCCAATATCAGAATGATGCAGCGGCTATGATGGGTATATCACGGCAAACCTTCGGGAATATTATTAAGCGGGCGCACCAAAAAGTTGCCGATGCGCTAATAAATGGGAAAGCTATTCGATTTACTCCTGTTGTTTCGGAAAGAATGCGGTGCCGCGGTTGCGGCCAAAGATGGGCAGAAACTGCATACGTCTCACCTATAGAAAATTGTCCGGTGTGTGAAAGTACAGCGATTGAAACCGAAATTTTACATTTTCCGGGTCATGGTCAAGGAAGACGAGGTAATCGATAATTGAAAGAGGAGACTACTATGCCTATGGGAAATGGAAGAGGTCCAAATGGAATGGGTCCGCTAACAGGAAGAGGATTGGGAAATTGTCGGTCTTTAAATATTGCAGGTGCTATATTTATTACTTTCAGACGCCTGTTTGGGTGGTATGGAAGGCGTAATTTTCGCAGATAACCACAGATTGACTTAAAAAAGAACAATAAATAATAATATAAAAAAGGAGAAATATTATGCCAAGAGGTGACAGAACCGGCCCAGATGGAATGGGGCCAATGACTGGAAGAGGATTGGGATATTGCAGCGGATATGACAGTCCGGGATATACGAAAGGTACACCGCGCGGCGGCGCCGGATATGGTGGTAGATTTTTCGGTAACGGCGGTGGATACGGCAGAGGTTTCGGACGGGGTGTCGGATATGGTAGAGGTTTTAGTTGGAGAGCAAGCGCTCCCTATGCTTCCTCTGTTCCTTATGAACCTCAGGATGAATTGCGGGCGCTTAAAAATGAAGCAAAGCAAATGAAAGAAAGCCTGGAAGCGGTAAATGAGAGAATAGGCGAATTGGAAAAAAAGTAAATGATAAAAATAAATGAAGAAACCTGTATGGGGTGTGCCGTATGTGTTCGGGCATGCCCCAGCGGTTTTGAAATGGTGGGACGAATTGCAAAAGTAAAGGATCAGAAGGCGAATTGCATGGAGGAAGCCATAAAGGTTTGCCCAGTAGATGCGATTTATAGGGAAAATAGTGAAACCGGCGAAATTCATGAAGATCCGCATGTTGGCACTAAAACTCATTACAGGAAAAGTTATTCCGGCCGCGGTTTGGGAAAAGGAAGCCGGAGCAGGGGTTCCGGTATGGGCAATGGCCCCGGTGGATATTGTACATGTCCTTCATGTGGTTATCAAGCACCTCACCAACCCGGCGTTCCTTGCTATGAGCAGAAGTGCCCCAAATGTAGCATAAGTTTGATCAGACAATAAAAAGGTATAAAAATATCAATGAAAATTGCCATTGCAAGCGGGAAAGGTGGGACAGGAAAAACAACCCTATCAACAAATCTCGCAAGTTTTCTTGCAGAAAAATTCAAAGTTGTACTTTCTGATCTGGATGTAGAGGAACCTAATTCAGGACTTTTTATTCAAAGTGATTTAATCCATTGGGAAGATAAATATAAAATGATCCCTGAATGGGTTCAAAGCAAATGCGATCTATGTGGAATTTGCAGAGAGGTTTGCAATTTCAATGCTATAACGCAGATACTTGACGAAATAATGGTTTTCCCGGAATTATGTCATGGGTGTTATGCGTGTTCAGAACTTTGTCCCATGGATGCCCTGCCAATGAAAAAGAAAAAGATGGGTGAGCTTAGGCATTACGTAAAGGGAAATTTGTCATTTATTGAAAGCAAGCTTGATATTGGTGAAGAACAAGCAGTTCCATTAATTGCACAGACACTCGATTATATAGATAAACATTTTTCGGAAGATATAATAAAAATATATGATTCTCCTCCGGGGACATCTTGTCCGGTAATTGAAGCGACCAAAAATGCGGATTTTATTATTTTGGTAACCGAACCGACTCCTTTTGGCCTTCATGATCTTAAATTAGCCGTAGAAACTGTTAGAGCATTAAAGAATGATTTTGCTATAGTGATCAATCGATTTGGTATTGGCGACAATAATGTTGAAAAATATTGTAAATCCGAAAACATACCTATCATTGCAAAAATTCCAAATCAAAGAAAAATTGCCGAACTTTACTCTGAGGGTAAATTACTATATTCAGAAATACCGGAAGTAAAAAGAGAATTAGAGAAAATACTTAAGTTTCTCAATAGTGTCAATATCGGGAGTTTTCAAAATCTCACAGAATTAAAGGGCGAAGGTACACTATGAAAGAAATTGTAGTAATATCAGGAAAGGGCGGTACCGGTAAAACATCGGTTACCGCATCATTTGCAGTTTTGGGAGGCAAAAATATCGTAACAGCAGATTGTGATGTTGATGCAGCAGATATGCACTTGCTTTTGGATCCCGACTTTGAAAAAGCCGAAGACTTTTATAGTGGACAAATTGCAGTAATTGATCAGGATAAATGTACAAATTGCGGAAAATGTGCAGAGATTTGCAGATATAATGCAATACCATTTGAAAATGATCAATATATCGTAAAACATCTTGATTGTGAAGGTTGTGGCTATTGTGCAAGAATTTGTCCGGAAAATGCCATTGAAAATATTGATAATAATGTAGGCCAATGGGTCGAATCAAATATCAAAACCGGTACAAAAATGGTTCATGCCAAAATGAAGGTTGGGGCAGAAAATTCCGGTAAATTGGTGGCAAAAGTAAAACGGGAAGCAAAGCGCATTGCCGAAGAAGAAAATAAACAATTTATTCTTGTTGATGGCTCTCCGGGTGTTGGATGTCCGGTCGTTTCGTCTCTTTCGGGGGCTAATTATGTTATACTGGTTACAGAGCCAACCGTTTCGGGCTTGCATGATCTAAAGCGGGTTTATGAATTGGTCGAAAAATTTAAAATCAAAGCGGGTTGCATAATAAATAAAGCAGATTTAAATAAAGATAAAGCAGATGATATTTTAAAATTTCTTAAAGAAAACAATATCGACCATATTGCAAATTTACCCTATGATGAAATGTTTACTGCAGCAATGACGGCAGGAAAAACCATCGTAGAATTTGGCGATAGTGAAATAAAGGGGATATTAGAAAAAAGCTGGAATAAAATTCTTAAAATTTAGCAGGACTTAACTATAAATAATAAAATATAAAAGGAATAAAAAATGAGAATCGCATTTACAACGAAAGGAACAGATTGGAATTCTAAAATGGATCCACGATTTGGAAGGACCGAATATTTTATAATTTTTGATGAAGAAAAAGATAAAATAAAATTTATTGATAATACGGAAATTATAAACGAGGCACATGGCGCCGGACCTAAAACAGCACAAAAACTTTTTGAAGAAAAAGTTGATGTTTT
>QMOL01000225.1 GCA_003648225.1 Chlamydiota bacterium | reverse complement strand
GTGTGAGTAATACTTTTGATTTTTATGTTATCGCAAATTCTATAAATACAAACGACCTCACTTTTCTGGTTCCATCAAATATTCCTTCCGGCGCTGCATATTCCGAAACTACTTACAGTTCTGTTTTGATCGCTTCAAATAAATTTAAATGGACTCCCGCAACTTCCCAAACCGGTGTTTACAATTTAAACTTTACTGTTTTCGATTCAAGCATAGAACCAATGACAGGCGAAGTTGATGTCGTTATCACCGTAACTAACGGAATAACAAGCGCCAATTCATTTTATAACTTTAATTACGATGAAGCATCCGAAAGTACTGATGAAACGGGACCTTTCTATTCAAGCTATGCTGCTTATCCGGGAAAAATAGGCCACATAACGGCAAACAGCAGCGTTTACAACTCTCAATTCATTGCCGGAACAAAAGATTCTACAGGTAATTGGCAGAATGCAAGTTACCTCGCCAAGCTTAGTAATGTGAAAATTGAAGGCGTAGCTTACAGCAACACTTTTATCTCTCTTAAGAAAATTTCCATCTGGCAGGGAGATGTATTCGATTTCGATGACAATGAAGTTTGGATTGATGGTATTCGTGCTACAGACAATTCACAACAATGAGTTTGTGATTTGAAATTTGAAACTTGAAATTTGACGTTTGAAGTTGGACGTTGGATGTTGGATATTTGTCCCATTTGGCGCATTCGTCTTTCAACTTCCGCTAGAATTTTGATTCTTTATTATTCCTTCTTTTTTTAGTGTCAATATCACACATTAGCGTGTCTTTTTGACACGCTCTTTCTTACATTTTCTCATCTACAGTACGTTTTTTACGATATTTACAATTTGGCACACTTTTTGCTTTTTATTAAATGAAATTAATGTATTAACAAATTAGCAAGGAGGTGCGATATGTTTCTACCAACTATAACACTACCAAAACCGTCCCTAAACATTCTTGACGACATTCATCAATTACGGAATGAAATGAACAGGTTGTTTGACGGCAAATTACCATTTGTCTACCGTAATGAATTTCCACCAATTAATATGAAAGTCGATGAAGATAATGTCATCGTTACAGTTGAAATCTCCGGTCTGAATGAACAGGAAATTAAGGCTTCTGTTAAAGCCAATATTCTTAATATCAGTGGAAAACGTGTGGAGGAAACAATCGGTGAAAATGGTGTCATACACCGTAATGAACGGTTCACAGGTGAATTTTCAAGAACAATTGAGTTGCCTGCAAAAGTTAATGCGGATGCTGTCACCGCGGCTTATAAGAACGGTATTCTTACATTAACTCTTCCTCGCGCTGAAGAAGAAAAAGCAAAGAAAATCGAAATCAAAACTGCTTAATAATCTGAAACAATAAAGAGGTGTATTATGAGTAATAAAAATATTCAAAAAAAAGAAACTGCTGTTCCTCACTCTGTTGAACGAATAAATGATCAACCTGTTTTTATTCCGGCAGTCGATATAATAGAAGATAATAATTTTTTTAAAATAATTTCCGATATTCCGGGCGCAGATAAAAACAGCATCGATGTAAAATTCGAAAAAAACGTCTTGACAATCCGAGCTGAAAGTCTTGAAGATAATTATAAAGGCGAATTGGTTTATGGTGAATATACAACCGGTAACTATGAACGCAGTTTTTCTGTATCAGACGAAATTGATTCTGAAAAAATCGAAGCTAAATATGATAAAGGTGTATTAACACTTATACTTCCTAAAGCCGCTTCGATAAAACCAAGAACAATTGAAGTAAAAACTGAATAATTTAATAATTATTCACTTAACAAATTAACCGATTAAAATGGAGGTGATTGTTATGTCCATTACTGATTTAATTCCTTGGAAACGAAATAAAAATGTTTCAGTAAATAAAAGTCGTTCTTTTCATTCTTCTCTTCAAAATGAAGTTAATCGACTTTTTGATAACTTCGGACGAAACTGGGATGTCGATTTCCCATTCAACAAAGAAGAAAGTTCTGTGTTTTACCCGGATATAAATTTATCCGAAAATGAAAACGAATGTGTCGTTACAGCTGAACTTCCCGGTATGGATGAAAAAGATGTCAACGTTGTACTAAAAAGCGGCGGGCTCACTATAAAAGGCGAGAAGAAAAGCGGAAGTGAGGAGAAAAAACAAAATGGGTACATTTATTCCGAAAGAACTTACGGCTCATTTTACAGGCAAATACCTTTGCCGGAAGAAATCGATCCCGATTCCGTGGAAGCTAAATTTAAAAACGGTGTCTTAACAATCACCTTGCCTAAAACTGAAAAAGCTAAGGCGGGAAGAAAGAAGATCGACATCAAAGCTGAATAATCGTAAAAAATCCCTCGCAATAAGCGGGGGATTTTTAAAATTTGTCCAAAAGCCAAGCCTTAAGTTTCTATCAATTCAATTGCTCCTCAGCCATCTCTCCCATTTCTCCCATAATTCCCATTTCCCTCACTACACTTTTTCTGTTGATTATTGAATATTGATTATTGTTTATTTAATTCGTTTTTCTCCCCCTAATTCTCTCCCACAAATATTTCACCACAAATAGCGGGTTGTAATAGCAATACCTGAACCATAAACGCTTAGGCTCCTGAACCAATCTGTATAACCATTCCAATCCGTGATCCTGCATCCAATCCGGCGCCTGTTTAACTGTACCGGCATGAAAATCGAACGCGGCACCTATTGCGACAACAACCGGCACATCTAACTGTTCAGCAATTTTATCAACAAATATTTCCTGTTTTGGAGCACCAAGACCAATCCAAACAATATTCGCTCCGCTATCATTTATTTTTGAAACTACTTCTTTCTCTTCGTCAGAAGTTAAAGCTCTGAAAGGTGGGGAATACGAATCACAAATATCAATATTTTCAAATTTATTTCTCAGATTACTGTCCAGTTTTTTTAAAGTTTCTTTCGTACTGCCGTACAAAAAATGTTTAAATCCTGATTCAACGGACTTCGACATGCATAATTCAAAAAAGTCAGGCCCGTATACCCTGTCATGAATATCAGCTCCCCATGAACGCATTGCCCACACTAACGGCATTCCATCCGGAAAAGTCATAGCCTCAGGATTATTAAGCGCGATCATCAATTCAGGCATAGACTGTGCAACCATAGTAACATGAACATTGCATAAATTCATACGAATCTGATCTCCTGTTTCAATCGCATTTTTTACTAACTGCAATGCTCCGTTATAATCTGACACCCTTAATTTCACATTAAGAATCGGACAAATATCCGGAAATATATTTTTTTCATTATTATTCATTGATTATATTTTATCACAATTAACAAGAAATGTCGATGACATTCAACAATAAATGTGATATAATAATAAATAAATAGCCACAAAGGCACGAAGTCACGAAGAAGAAGAAAAATTATAATCTTAGTGTCTTGGTGTCTTAGTGGCAGACTAAAAAATAAATAATATCAATAGTACAATCCAAAAGCATTATGAAAAATATACAAAATAAGCTCGCTGCCGCAAGAGGAAATTCGCCATGCGACACGATTATTAAAAATGCTAAAATCATCGATGTCTTTTCTTCGGAAATTATCGAAAGCAATGTCGGAATAACTGATGGAACTATTGTCGGAATTGGTAAATATGAAGGTATAGAAATAATCGACGCAAAAGGCGCATTTCTTGTGCCGGGTTTTGTAGAAGGGCATATTCACGTTGAAAGCACACTCCTTACAATTCCTGAATTCGCTAAAGCGGTTTTACCTCATGGAACAACAACCGCTGTTATCGATCCTCACGAAATAGCGAATGTTTATGGAATTGACGGTATAAAATATATGCTTGACAGCGCCAAAAATTGTCCGCTTGATATTTTCGTTATGCTGCCCTCATGTGTTCCTGCTTCGCCTTTCGAATCATCCGCTGCGGTATTAACGGCAGATGATCTCGCAAAACTTATTGATAATCCACACGTTGCAGGGATAGGTGAATTAATGAATTATCCTGCCTTATGCAACGGCGATCCTGAATTCTTGAAACGTGCGGAACTCGCTGAGCAATACAAAAAAATAGCCGATGGTCATTCTCCGGGATTGACAGGTAAAATGTTAAACGCGTATATTCTCGCGGGTGCGCAAACTGATCATGAATGCACTACCGCACAAGAGGCAAAAGAAAAACTGAAACTTGGGATGCATGTTCATATTCGCGAAGGAAGCACCGAACATAATTTACTTGAATTGATAAAAATTGTAACTCCGGAAAATTCCCGTTTTTTCTCTTTTGTTTCCGATGATAAACATCCTGATGATTTGCTTGAACAAGGTCATCTTGATCACTCTGTCAGATTAGCAATTCAAAACGGTATTCCACCACTTACAGCCATTCAAATGGCTACTATAAATACAGCCCGGTGTTATCGTTTAAATCATATAGGCGCAATTGCTCCGGGTTATCAGGCTGATTTTTTTCTAACTGATAATCTTGAAGAATGCCTTCCGAAAACTGTTTATAAAAACGGAAAACTCGTAGCTGAAAAAAATATGTGCTGTGTTGATACCGGTACAACTCCCCCACTGCCGGGCAAATCAATGGAAGTGGGAAATTTAACCGAAGATTCTTTTACTGTAAAGATAGAAAGTGAAAAAGTTCGCGTGATCGGAATTATAGAACAACAAATTATTACAGAAAATTTAATTGAAAAAACTCCGCAGAAAAATGGGCGGCTAATTAGTGATACAAGAAGAGATTTACTGAAAATCGCTGTTATTGAACGGCATCACGCAACAGGAAGAATCGGCGTTGGATTAGTGAAAGGACTCAGACTGAAATCAGGCGCTATCGCAAGCACTTTCGCTCATGACGCACATAATATTATTGTCGCGGGAGTTAATGACAAAGAAATGCTTGCCGCAGTAAATGAATTGATAAATATTGGCGGTGGATATGTCGCTGTTGAAAATGAAAAAGTTGTCGCGGCGCAACCATTGCCAATTGGAGGCCTGATGTGCGAACTGCCGGTAGAGAAAGCTGCCGAACAGTTAAAAAATGTCGCTCAAGCAGCGAGGAATTTAGGAAGTCAACTAGACAATCCGTTTATGACATTGTCTTTTCTCGCGCTAACACCAATTCCGGCATTGCGAATAACCGACGGCGGACTTTTTGACGCAACAAAATTTGAAATGACAAGTCTGGGAGTCGAGGAAGTTAATAGTTAATAGTTAATAGTTAATAGTTATTAGTTATTAAGTATTCGGTGTTCGATGTTCGATGTTCGATGTTCGATGTTCGATGTTCGATGTTCGATGTTCGATGTTCGATGTTCGGT
>QMOL01000224.1 GCA_003648225.1 Chlamydiota bacterium | reverse complement strand
CGATTTCATCTGAAATAATTTACTCACGTCAGCCGCCGGTTATTTTTGATTTTCGCCCTGCGCAGAATGTCAATGTAGAACAAATAATTAAGGAGTGGAAATTTATAAATAAGAAAAGTAAAATCATTGTTTTAACAAATGATTTTTTAATGGTGCCGGGACCGCGAATCACAAAGATTGCTGAAGACTTCCGGGAAAAATTAAAATAATTCAATTTGCTTTTTCTCCGCATTATCATTAAAATAGCTATATAATTTTAACGGAGAAAATAATGGGCGATATTAATCAGGAAATCTATCTTAAAAAATTTATGCCGAAAGTTGAGGGTGCGGTCCTCGAAATCGGTAGTAAAGATTACGGGAATACTTCTTCTTTCCGCGAATTCTATAATAAAAATGAGTACATCGGTGTTGACCTTGAGGCGGGAAAAAATGTTGACTGCGTTTGCGACCTGACCGAAGGAATTGCTGATTTAAAAGAAAATTATTTTTCTCTCGGGATTTGCTGCTCGGTTCTTGAACATGTCAAGCAGCCATGGAGAATGGCTGATAATTTAACTTCGCTAATAAAAAACGGTGGGGCGTTATTTATTAGTGTTCCGTGGGTATGGGCATATCATCCTTATCCCGATGATTACTTCAGATTTTCGTGGAAGGGCATTATAGAACTTTTTCCTGATTTTGATTGGAAAGATATTTATTATTCTACAAATCAGCCGGGTGAATTAATAGAAATTAAAAATGGTGATGAGGATAATAAATTAAAGATCAAAAAACGATTTCTTACAAAGAAAAGAAGATATCTGCCGTTTTTAATGGTGAATATGATTGGGAAGAAAAAATAACGGACGAAACAGACGAAACGGACACAACAGACATAACAGACATAACAGACATAACAGACATAACAGACATAACAGACGAAATCGATGCATCGAAATAGATACTGTCTGTTTGGTCCGTTTAGTCCGTTCTTTTTCTTTTAAATTCTTTTCGGGTTTTATACAACCGTTCGGAGAATCCGCCATTTTTTTCAAAATCATTCGCTTGTCGTTCCAGCAAACGTTCAATGAGCCAGTGCGCCTGGTTTGCGAGAATTGCGCCAAGATTTCCTGCACGCTCTTTTATTGGCTGTACGTGTCCGGGTTTATTAATCCACCTTGCCGCTTCCTCTACGGTTTGAGGGTGTAAAGCTCTTGCTTCTTCAAAGATATTTTCTCCTTTCTGCCAAATCTTCAAATTATGCCGTGTCAAAAACTTTTTATAATCTCGTTCTAATTCGCCGATGCTGCTTTTGGCAACATTTGTTAAATTCATTTCCAATTTTTTGCTTGTAGCGCTATCTTCACTGCCTTCCGCAATATTTTGAAATCCGCTTCGTGCCGCCTGCACCATTTGGTCGTAATGTCGATCTTTTCGAGGAATGTATCGGTCGCAAAACCGACAAGTATAATCATAACACAGTTCAGCTACCTGATAAGCCTTCAATTTTTTATACCCGCCATGTTTAGCATAAACTTTGGAAGCGGAGTTTGAATTTAATGCTGACTTATTGATAGATTTCATTTTTTTAATTTTTTACGGACATAACAGACAAAACAGACACAACGAAATCGGTTTGGACGGTTTAGTCGGTTTGGTCCGTTTGGTCCGTTTAGTCCGTTTGGTCTGTTTGGTCCGTTTAGTCGGTTTGGTCCGTTTAGTCCGTTTAGTCCGTTTAGTCCGTTTGGTCTGTATCGATATCCAATGGAGCGTGGATATTTTCTTTTCTTGTGGTCAGCACTTTGTAAAAACAGACTGCGCAGAGAGATATAATCAGTCCCCACGAAGTGATCATAAAAATCCATCCTAAAGCTGTCATTTCGCACCTCCTTTATTTTTCTTCAATTTCCACGCGGTAAAAATCATTGCAAGTAATAAAGCAATAAGCAGGAGCAATCCGCCGCGAGTATATAAAATCAGCGGATTTTTTTCGCAGACTTTTTGCGTAATATTAATCCATGGATATTTGTTTATCCAACCTATTGACATATCAATTCCAAACGGTTTAACTATCCAAGGCACCCAGTTAAACAGTGCCCAATAAAGCAGAATTGCGCCAAGATAAAAAGGAGTAATATAAAATAAGTAACGAAAAATATCAGGGATTTTTATATCGGCGCCGCGGTGAAGCAGTTCCCATCCGCGTTTAGGTCCGATATAAATTATAAAAATCATAACTTCTACAAAGGCACAGATTGTAATCGCGAGGGTTCCGCCCCAGAAATCAAATTCGTCAAGAACACCTGCACCGAGGCCAAAAATACAAGCGTGAGCGACCACAAAACAAACGATACCCAGTGCGAGAGCGGATTTATGACGATTCCACCCGAATTCGTCTTCAAGAAAAGAAATAATCGGCTGCATAAGTGAGATAGATGAAGTAATCCCCGCGAGAAAGAGGAGAAAGAACCAATAAAAGCCGAAGATATCACCGAACGGGATTTTATTTAAAACAATTGGCATAGTAACAAATCCCAAATCAAAAACACCTTTTTGTGCAGTTGCCAAAGTAAGTTCAGGACCAAGAAACAGATAAGCTGCCGGGATGACAATACTACCGCCGATAACGACTTCAAAAAGTTCATTCATTCCAGCAGCGGTAGTTGACGACAGAGCGATGTCGTCATTTTTTCTAAGATATGAAGCGTAAGTCATAATCGCGCCGAGGCCGACACTCAGGGTGAAAAAAATTTGTCCCGCGGCGGCGAGCCATACTTTCGGCTGGCTCAATGCGGCAAAATCCGGATTCCACATAAATCCGAGCGCGTTAGTCACATTCAGATCAACTTTTGACGGGTCTGGAGTTCCAAGAGTAAGGATACGAATCATCAGGAAAAGTCCGCCTGCGATTAAAATCGGCACGGCGATTTTGCAGATAAACTCAATACCTTTTGCGAGTCCTTTGTAAATAACGATCATATTAACAACGAAAGTCAAAACAAAACAACCGTAGGCAATGCCCAGAGTATTAAAATGGGAATTTTTAGTAAGCCCTTGGAACGCGCTGAGAAACCCGCTCATTTCTTTTGGATCGGAGATATGAGAATATTTACCGACAAGAGAAAAGATGCTGTAACCGAGGCACCAGGATTCAAGATAAGTGTAATAGAAAAAGATTACGAGCGGAACAAATAAACCGAGAACACCGACATATTTCCCCCATTTCTTTTTAGTAACCGAGTCAAAAATTCCCGGCAAACTTCCGTGGGAGAATTGTCCTCCGTATCTTCCGAGAGTCCATTCGATCCAGCACAACGGAATACCGAGCAGAAGGAAAGAGATAAAGTACGGGATCATAAACGCGCCGCCGCCGTTCTGGCACGCCTGTCCCGGGAATCTGAGAAAGTTTCCAAGACCAACGGCGCTACCTGCAACGGCGAGGATGATCCCAATTCTTGAGCCCCATTTTTCTCTATTTTGCATAATGACGAATTTTGTTAAGAATTATTAGGCCAGTAGGACTGACAGGTCCTGATAGGACTTATAAGACCTATTTGCCATCCCGTGGGCAATCGACAAAAAATGTTGAATGAAACCAACAATTTTTGTTGATTGAAAGCTAAAATTCTTATCAAGAAAAATTACATTTTTACAATAATAAGAAACGCGAGAACGAAAACGGCAACCGTTTCAGTAATACCGAGAACGATAAGATTATTTGCAAAACCTTTCCCTGTTTCCGCGAAAGCGTCACAAGCAGCTGCAGCACCTTTACCCTGATAATAAGCTGATGCGCCGATAGCGAGTCCGCCACAAATACCGGCGCCGAGTTTCAGCATATAATTTTCCGGTGTTGTTTCCGCGACGAGAAATTTTGTGTTCATAAGTATGAACGCGTAAATTGTCTGTGTCAACGGAGCACCAACGAAAGCTGTCAGCAAGAAAGGTGCAGCTTTATTTTGCAGATAACATTTTTTCCAAGCTCCGATAGCTGCCATACCGGCAGTACCACATCCCATAGCCGAACCGACACCAGCGATACCGAGAACAGCCACTGCGCCAAAATCGCCTAAATAAACCCATAAGTCCATAATTACTCCTTAATTTTTTTGTTAATGTATTCTAATAATTCAAATATAATTTTACAAGTTATTTTTCTATCAATTGGTACATCCTCTTCGAAGAAATTATACCGAAATTCAACGGCAAAATCTACTAAATCGATTAAAGTGTCGAATTTTTTCAGCTTCTTTAGTTTTTTTCATACAAAACCTTTCCTGTTTTATACGCCCTGGCAATAACATGATTAACAGCATCCTTCCAATATTCAACTTCGCTTTTACTAAACAAAAGTATATCTTTAGGAATATGAAATTTTGATAATGCCCGTCTTATTTTCCTCAAATCTTCTCTTCGACTTCTCATCATATTAAAAGATTCTTTTTCGACTATCAGTAAATCCAGATCGGAATCAGGGTCATTGCTTCCATCAACTCTTGAACCGAAAAAAATAATTTGTTCCGGAGAAATTGTATTTACAATCGCCGATGTAATTTCTTTAAGAATTTTTTCGTCTAAATCATACATCTTTACTTCGTTTTAGAGGATTATATTTTTCACCACTCCATTCCTGCCCAAGATGACCTGAGAATTCCAACATATTTAATCTCAAACCATGTACAAGTACCGCAAGACCACCCATTGCCATATTAAGTGAATGCCCGAGGATAAGAATTATTGCCGCAAAAAAACCGGCAAGGATATTGTTAAAGCCGACATTTAAGGCGAGAGAATTAAAAGCTTGTGCGGTAGCCATACTTGCGTATCCGACCGCGAAGAGACGTATATAAGAAGCTATATCTCCGAAACTGTTAATAACGGAAAAAGGGAATTGGAAAATATTTCCGACAAGTGCTTCGCCTTTTTTTCCGATACATGAAAAAACAAATGCAAGCACAATGCTAATAATTCCCAAATAGATAACAAAGCCCGGCAGCGGTTTACTGAGAATAAGAAAATTCGCGACAAAATACATCGTAATAACTATTCCCGCGCGACCAACTTCCGCGAGTGCGTTCCAGGAATTAATGTATCTTACAACATTCCAGATGTGGGCGATCAAGAGTTGAGCCAGAGCGACACAGAAGCAAAAGTAAACAGTTTCGCCGAAATTCGCGGTGTCAAGGATCACAAATTTTTTAACAAAGGCATGCTGTGGTAAATTAACACCGAAATAAGCCCCTGTCAGGACGCCCCATATAATCATAGAAATATTCAAGACGTACATCAAATAAAGCGGCTGTTTAGGAATAACTTTTCCTTTCCAGATGTGCACTCCGATAGTTGCGAGGAGGAAAAGGG
>QMOL01000223.1 GCA_003648225.1 Chlamydiota bacterium | reverse complement strand
CGCTGTTATTGTTGGCGCGGTACAGGGATTGACCGAATTTTTACCTGTTTCAAGTTCCGGTCACCTGGTTTTTACAAAATATTTTTATGGCGCTCACGGTGTTACAGCATCATATATTTTATTGCTTCACGCCGGAACACTTGTAGCAATCGTTGCGGCACTGTGGAAAGATATTGTGAAAATCGCAACGGAAACAATTACAGGAGAGGGATACGGAAGGTCTATTTCCCTTGCGGTAATTGTTGCAACAATTCCAGGCGGATTGTTCGGATATTTTCTGGCAGATAAAGTTGATTCACTTTTTTTGACTTCAGGAATCAAAATCGGGAATTTCCCGATAGCGCCTTATCAGCTTGTCGGCGTTGCTTTTATTTTAACCGCAACGATGCTTCTCAAACCTGCTGATGAAATTATTAAAAAAAGAGTTGAAGAGAAAAAAGACGGTTTCGGTCCGGAAAAAATTACCTGGTTGATGGGATTGAAAGTAGGAATAGCTCAGGCAATAGCTATTATTCCAGGAATATCAAGAAGCGGTGCAACAATTTCTACAGGGCTGAAATGCGGTTTCTCCAGAGATTTTGCCGCAAGATTTTCTTTTCTGATGTCAATTCCAATTATCCTTGGCGCAATCCTCAGCGAATATAAAGAATTGAATGTTACTTTTAATTATCATCCACCGCAATTCCACGCTATGATCGTTGGAGTAGTCGTTGCGGTAATTACCGGCTATCTTGCAATTCGTTATATGATTAATTTACTCGTAACAGGGGATTTACATAAATTTGTAACATATTTATGGATCATCGGTTTGATATGCATCGCCTCGTAAATAAATTATATTAAACACATAAGGAACATAAGAACATTGAAGTGAAATTTAAAAGTGTGAAATTATAAAACTTATGTTTTCTTATGTGGTAATAATCCATTAATTCATCAATTCATCAATCTATGGCTCCTCATAACGTTACAGTCGCTGTTATTACGGCAAATCGAAAAAACATACTTGATGAGTGTCTCACTTCAATTCTAAAAAGCGATTACCCGATTTTTGAATTCCTCGTTATTGATAATGCTTCGACTGACGGTACACCGGAAATGGTTCAGGAAAAATATCCTTCCGTGAAACTCATTAGAAATGAAAAAAATATGGGACTGTCATTTTGCCATAATATCGCTATGAAAAATTTCTCCGGCAATTGCGTTTTCCTAGTTGATGATGATAATGAAGTCGAACCCGATATGCTGGGGAAATTGGTCGACTACCTTTACGCTCCCGAAAATAATAATGTCGGGATCGTTGTTCCGCTGATTATGGAATTCTATGATTCACCTGAAAAAATCGTTCTCGCTGGCGGGGAAACTTCAATGTGGAGCGGTAAAAACTTCCTCTGCTCAAAAAAAATACCGGATGACGAAATCTTTAGAGAGACTAAAAGAGTGCCTAATTCAACTTTGATCCGAAGAGACACAATCAAAAAAAACGGACTGATGGATGATTCGCTTTTCTCTACTCTTGCCGATGAGGATTATGTTCGCCGAATGAATAAAAAAGGATTATTCGCCCATGTTCTTCTTAAAGCAATTATTTATCATAAACAGAAACATACGTCCACCTCGGCAAGAAAACTCGGTATGACAAATCCTGCCCGCGCGTACATTTTAGCGAGAAACAGAAGTGTTTTAATTGATCGTTACGCGAAATGGTATCAGGAGATTATATATTTATTTTTCTGGCAGCCGCTTTTTAACGCATACTATCTGTATGTTCTGCTTTTCAAGACGAGAAAAAAAGAATTTACTATCGCGTATTTAAAAGGAATGTTTCACGCGTGGCGGTATGTTTTCACAAAAAAACTCCCCCCGCTTGAGTATGTGCTTGAAATGACCAGTAAGCAGTAAGCAGTAAGCAGTAAGCAGTAAGCAGTAAGCAGTGAGCAGTGAGCAGTAAAACATAAATCACTCTTGTCTAAAATAATAGAGATACAAACAAGTACCGGCACGACAAATGAAAACAATAATTGAAAAAATAAACAAACTTCGCAAAGAAAAAAACGCCGTCATTCTCGCCCATAATTACCAACGAGGCGAAATTCAGGATATAGCCGATTTCGTCGGCGATTCCCTCGCGCTTTCAAGAAAAGCAGCCGAAACCAAAGCTGATGTGATAATATTCTGCGGTGTTCATTTTATGGCTGAAACGGCTAAAATACTTTCACCGGAAAAAACAGTTATTCTGCCGGATGAAAATGCGGGCTGCCCTATGGCAAATATGCTTACAAGGAAGGAATTAATCAAATTTAAAAATGAACATCCGGGCGCGTTGGTTGTCGCTTATGTTAATTGCTCAGCTGAAATCAAAGCTGAAGCGGATATTTGCTGTACTTCTGCGAACGCGGTAAAAGTGATTGAATCTTTACCTGAAGATAAAGAGATACTTTTTGTGCCTGATCAAAGTCTTGGAGCGTATGTTCGTGAGCAAACAGGAAGAAAGGTTATTCTCTGGAATGGTTATTGTCCTACTCATCACAGATTTCTGATAAAAGATGTTGAAAACAAAAAGAAAAATTATCCCGATGCTCCAATCTGTATTCACCCGGAAGCAACTGCCGATGTCCTCGCCCTTGCGGATTTTATCGGCAGTACATCACAGATACTTTCTTACTGCCGTGAATCTGATAAGAAGGAATTTGTGATAGGGACTGAAATAGGGATTTTACATACTTTAAGAAAAGAAAATCCCGGAAAGATTTTTTATCCGTTGTCCGTTCTCGGCGATTGCCCAAGCATGAAACTGACGACGTTGGAAAAAGTTTTATGGTCGCTTGAGGATTTGGAATATGAGATTAAACTCGATGAGCAAATCCGGTTAGATGCTGAAGAATCAGTTCGGAAAATGGTCGCAATAGGGTGATTAATCGGTTGTAGCCCCCAGCATACGCACATTTTTTTCAGGTATAATTTATTATACTTTATTTACTAAAATTATACAATAAATTATCTAAATCGAAACCGGAGTTTATAATCATATAGCCATGGTATTCGCGGATCAATTCCTTCCCCCTCAAGAACCGCGCTGACGTTCTCAAGTTCTTCTTTTATTTTGCTAAGAGCTTGTGCGTTATAATATGTAATTATTAGTTCATCACCTTTGACGCGAATATCTCCGTCAAGTCCGCGAAAAAAACTATCCGCCATGTGCTGAGCGTCCCAATTAGCAAACGGTTCACCAAGCCTTTTCTGAAGTTGAAACAAACCCGCCTGAGCTATCAACGCCATTGTTGCCTTGCCATATCGTATATTTAAGTTTTGAGTTCCGGCTTTCCTCCAGCCTAAATCCTGATATTTTTTAAAAAACTCTTCTATGTGCCATCTGTCCGGAAAATTCATCGTAAGCGCTTCGACTTCATTTCTATCCGCCGAACATAGAAAACCGCTGAAATCATACTCCGACCTTTTTAATCCCTCACGTTGACCAAAATAATATAATTGTTGACTTTTATTGTCTTTAAAATAAAACGGAATTGTCGTTGTTGCATATCCCGGCCAGTTTTGCGTAAAACTTTCATCCGGCAATTCTTTTAGCATTTTTTTATAATACTTTTGTGCCGGCATTGGCGTTAACAAATCATACCAGTTGGAATTTTTCGCGTTAAAATAATTTTCTTTTGTAAAATGTTCCGAGTCTGCCAGTATAAGCATTTTATTCTCAACTTCATTGTGATCGTAAAGAATCTCTCGTGTTGTTTTCAGTAAGTTCGGCATTGCTTTTGTGACCGTCATGGACGATGTTGATTGTGTAAAACATATTGCGTTTTTTGTTTCAGCATCTATAGCAAAAAATAATTGAGATGTTTTTACAGGCTGCGGTTCATTATGAACTTTCTTTCGCTCCATCTGCCGTTTACTTCTGCTTATTATACGATGTGGATCAATGGCGATTGTTTGCCCTTTATAATGGCCGGCAGCTCTACGAATTTTACCAAAAGCAATTTGGAGTTCTATAATTTTTTCAACAGGAATTGATTCGAATGTTCGGTATACATCAACATCCGAAACTATGTAAGGAAGTCCATTAGCTATTTCAAAGCCTTTTTGGCTTAAAGAACGTGCTTTTCTAATTCCGTTTACACAAAGAGCGGATTCGTTTATCAATTGAAGACCAAGTCTTGTTGATAAGTAAGCGTTTCGGCTCTTGTTAAATAAACCTTGCAATAAATCATGCACACCAAGTCGCAAGAACTCGGGAATCAAGAGAAACTGACCTGTCAAAGTTCCGGAAATTTTGTCGGCGAGGAGTTGTCGAACATTACTTTCCACACTAATCGAATCCGCTTTTTCAATGCGGATCTTTTCTTTTGTTCGATATGTTTTTACTGTTTTTTCTTTCTTTTTATTTTTTTTAGGATTGAGCTTAAAAAGCCTTTTTTTTGGAGCCCGTAATTTTCAATGATTCTATTTATTGAACGCACACTTATTGCATAGCCGTCCTGTTCCAACCGCTGTTTTATGACTTCCGGTGACATTTCATTGTCCAAATACCGCAAGTGAATAACTTTCTTTTCTATATTCTCTGTTCTTCGATAATTTGTTTTAGGTCCGGTTTTTTGTAACGATAATTTTTCCGCGCCGCCCTCCTTGTAATCTTTTTTTATCTGTTTAAATCTCGATAATGAAAAGCCATATTTTTTTGCAATTTCTAAAGCTGATTTACTTTCACAAGCTTCTTCAATTAACATGACAAATCTATATGCAATTTTATCATCATTGGTAATGCAAATTTCTCCTTTTGGCCCTGAAACAATAACTTTATTTTTTTTATGTTTGACAATCATAATAACCTCGTTTTTGTAATAATAGTTTAATAAAATGTGGCGTTATAATAAAACACCTTTGGCTGTATAGTATTATATCAAAGGCTTGCTTAAAAGTCAACACAATACTATATGTCATAGTTTATTGTATGATAAAACATATTAACATACGATGACAACGTATGTTATAACTTTTAATTTTGGAAGTCGAGGTTAATTAATAATCACACCTTATTACTTAAACAGTAATGCCAAGCAATGCAAAATAAGATGTCATTAAAATACTAATGCCATATTTTATTAGATAAAACAATGGTTGAAATCAAGAGATAATTGATGTTTTTCCTTAAAAACTGTATAATAAATTATACCTGAAAAAAATGTGCGTATGCTGGGGGTGGTCGATAGACCGGGGTGGTTCTCTAATTCGCAAAAAATTTATTGGAATAGATTTATAAAAAGTAGAAAAAATACAGCCAAATCTCGGCTTGGGACAACACACCCCGCCCAAAAGGGCCCCCCTCTCCCCGAGGGAATACTCGGGATCTTCG
>QMOL01000222.1 GCA_003648225.1 Chlamydiota bacterium | reverse complement strand
TTAATGAATTTTGCCGGCATATTGAATAATAGTGCATCTGTTTATGGTGGTGGAATTTATTCCACTAACGGTGTATTAAATGTTTATAATGCTTTTGTAGGTGTAACAAGTGGTGGATACACAAACTCGGCTTATCAAGGTGGTGGTATATGTGCTCTTGATTCTACTCTGTATTTTACTAATAGTGTGATATCGCATGGATTGTCTACGTTTGCAGGAGGTATTCTTTTATACAACTGTTACTCAACAATGGAGAATGTTCATGTTATTAATAATTGGAGCTCTGGATATGGTGGCGGAATATTACTTGTCGGTTCTAATGGATTTACCGCTTCGCAATCTTCTTTTAATAATAATCAAGCTGATATAGGTGGCGGAGTTTGTCTGTTCGCGGAAGATGGAAATATTAATTTTGAATCTTGTAATATTACTAATAATTTTGCTGAAAGTGCAGGTGGAATACTTGTTTATTTAAGCAGTCCGGTTAATATTTCAGGCTATTCTTCAATAAGTTATAATAACGCTTTATATTCAGGAGGAGGTATTCTTTCCTTTGGGGGATATGTGAACTTGAGTGGTGATGATCTTGCTCCGCTTACTATTATGAAAAATACTGTTTTGTTAAATGGTATTGGCGGTGGAATTTGTGCTGTATCATCTTATGTTGAAGGGGAAGGAAATATTTATGTAGGGTATAATGAAGCAAGCTACGGTGGCGGAATTTATGTAACTAATGCCTCAATTGTTTTAACTAATGTATTCTCTATTGCGCCAAAAGTGTTTGGAAATATTGCTGGAAAAGATGGTGGCGGAATTTATATTACCGGTACAAATTCGGTAGCTAAGTTATATAATACTCAAATCGGTGTCGAGAATTTCGGGAATGAAAGCCACGCGAAATATGGAACTGGTAACGGCGGTGGCGGACTTGCTGCTGCTGATTCTGCCAGAGTTGATCTTTTAAACTGCGGATTTGCTGATAATTTTTCTTCAAATTCCGGTGGTGGTGCTTACTTTGAAAAGAATGTAACTGTAAATATGGATTCTTATGACAGAACTTCATATCAATCCTACTTTCATAACAATATTGCCCGGAATGCCGGCGGGGGATTATATGTGAATGAAGCAAAATCGCTTGTCGTAGAAAACACTTATGTTATTAGTAATAAAACTCTAAGCGGCGGCGCAGGTGGAGTTTATATAAGTAAAACATCAAGTAAACTCGTAAATCTGGTTGTTGCACAAAATAACAGTGGATATTCTTTAGGGGCAGGCGGTATTTTCTTTTTCAATTGTCCGAAATCAGAAATGCTGCAATGCACAGTTGCTGATAATGGTCGTATAGGAGTTTATAATAATCTTGGTGCAGCACTTTACATGACTAATTGTATTGTTTACGGACATTCTTTAAGCCAGCTTTGGAATAGAGCCGAAATTAACGTTGCGTATTCTGATATTAAAAACGGATGGCCGGGTATGGGAAATATTGATTCTAACCCGATGTTTGATGCACCATCAGCTCTTAATTACAGAATCGTAATCGGCTCACCTTGCGAAAATACAGGAATTGATTTACCTTCCATCACAAACGATATCTCCGGAACAATTCGCCCGCAGGGAGCAGGATGGGATATGGGCGCGTATGAAGTTGTTCCGGAGGGAGGAATGGTTATTTGGATTGTTGGACTGTTGCAATTGTGGTTTGTGGGAAGAAAAAAATTCGATTTTAAAAACTAAAAATAAAAAACTATGAAAAATCAAAAATCAAAAATCTTAAAATTATTGTTCTGTTTGTTGTTTGCTGTTAATTCTTTCGCCTTCACAAATTATGTCTGGCAGGGGAGCGCGTCACCGGCGGCGCCTTATGATTCCTGGGCTACCGCAGCGCATACAATTCAACCGGCCATTGATTACGCTGTTGAAGGTAATGTAGTTTTGGTTACAAATGGCGTTTATACACTTTCTGATAATATTATGTTGGCAACCAATAATGTTGTTTTAAAAAGTGTTAACGGGGCGGAAAACTCCGTTATTGATGGTAACTTTATAAATAACTGTATTTATTTGAGAGGACAATCTACTGTTGATAGTTTCTTAATTAGAAACGGAATATCTTCAGGCTCAGGTGGTGGAATACTCATTTTTGGAAATGGAACAGTGTTGAACTGCATCTTTACAAATAATGTTGCACAAGATGTTACTTATGGTGGAGGTGCTATTTATTCTTTTAGCGGATTTATTTCTAATTGCACCGTGAAAGCTAATACAGCTATTAAAGGTGGCGGATTATTACTGCGTGGAAATAGTGTGGTTAAAGATTGTGTCCTTGAAGGAAATAATGCTGATAACGGTGGCGCAATTTACTGTAATAATTCCGGTGAAATATCTAATTGTATTATCAAAAATAATACTGCCGATAACGGTGCCGGAGGATATATTATTGCCGGAGAAGCAATATTTGAAGAAAATGAAATCATTGGTAATATTGCCGTAAAGGATGGTGGTGCTTTTTATGTTTTTAATTCCGGCGCAAAACTTGTCCTTAAAAATGTGAACGTTATTTCTAATCTCGCTGAAAGTACAAGCGCTGTCGCAAATCTGGGTGGCGGTGGAGTTGCCGTTGTTCTTAATGCAGAGTTGAATTTAATAAACTGTTTGTTTGACAGTAATGCAAGCAGTAATTTTGGCGGCGCTATTTCTATTTATGCTTCACAATTATCAATTGACAGTGATTTCTCAACTTTTCCTGCTCTAACGCAGCCACCGAACAGATTTTTTAATAATTCCGCACCAAATGACAGACAGGGCGGTGCTATTCTAATTACAGCCGAGTCCGGCGCCTCTATTAAAAACGCTATTTTTACAAATAATTATGCCGGCGGGTTCGGTGGCGCTGTCTATGTTTATGACGCTTCCACTTGTGATTTTGTTAATATTGTTGTTGCACATAACAATTCAATGGATTCAGGTGATGGTATTCGTGCTGTACAAGATTCTGCTTTGCGCATGGCATATTGTACAGTTGTAGATAATGATAAATATGGAGTAACAACAGTTGGCTCGGATCTTACAATGACTAATTGTATAGTTTGGGCGCACGGAACAACAGAAGTAAGCAGTGGCGAAAATGTTCAATACAGTGATATCCAGGGCGGATATGCCACCGGAACTA
Organism: Chlamydiota bacterium; assembly: GCA_003648225.1. GTDB lineage: Bacteria > Auribacterota > UBA3054 > UBA3054 > B51-G9 > B51-G9. The sequence goes on along the minus strand of QMOL01000222.1, from coordinate 2,252 downwards.
ATAACATTGCTTTCGACCCGCTTTTCGTGGATTCTGCAAATCTTAATTATCAACTTACACTTGGATCGCCATGCAAAAATACTGCTCTTGATATCGGAATTATGAGTGATTGCATCGGGGAAACACGACCGCAACTTGGCGGTTATGACATGGGAGCGTATGAATTTGTGCCGGAACCTTTCTATTTATCATTTATCATTTATTATGTAATATTTATTAGCCGGAGGAAATATAAAAAATAGAATTTTGATAATTAAATACAATCGTTCAAAATAAATATCCCAAAGGGATTATTCATCGTAGCCTGCGGCGCCGCCGTAGGATAATAAATTGAGAAAGTTCAAGCCTGTAGGGCTTGTTCAAACTATTGAGTAACACTTTCAGAGTTGTCGCAGGCTACGATAAAATCACCTTACATGCAACATGAATATTAGTGGGTCAAAACCAAAAAACGGAAAAACTATCCAAAAAACTTATTTTTATTAAGCTTTTAATTGAAAAAAATGTTGTTTTGGACAGTAGTAATTATTTATTAATTGCTGTAGAAAAGTAAATTTGCAGTTTTTTTAAATAAAAACTTATAATATTAATGTCAGTTATCTGAAAGTTTATCCGGCATTTAATTGGTTTTCTGAAAAAGGTTGCGCATATTCAATTTCTCTATTGAGGTGAAATTATGGAAATAATTCAGGTGGTATAAATGCGTGGGGATAGTGAAAAAATTATTCTTGTGCAGTTACGGAACCATACAATTTATTATTTATTAATAAGAGGAAATTATGATTGCTCTAAAAAAAGAATTTATTATTGCTGTTTGCGTTTTAACTGCTGTTGCTTTTATTCCTAAAAATTGCTTCGGTATTGTTAAAGATTGGACGCGTGTTTGGGGGTCGGGGGTTAATGATTTCGGTGGTGAAAGTGTTGCCATGGATTCTAACTGCAACAGTTATGTTACCGGAAAAACTTATTGGCATTTTGATGGTCAGACAAATTATGCTATCTATAACATTTTTTTAACAAAATACAATCTTTTCGGGGAAAAACAATGGTCGAGAATCTGGGGACCTACAAATCCTGCAAATATGGAAGCTGCCGTTGGATATGACGTCTCAATAGATTCCGCAAGTAATTGTTATGTTACGGGAGAAACCTACGGCCAATTTGACGGACAGGGCGAAGCAAATAGTTATAACATTTTTTTAACAAAATATAATTCATCCGGAACAAAACTGTGGACAAAAATTTGGGGCTCTACCAATGGATATGACACAGGACGAAGTGTATCAATAGGCGCGGACGGTTACTGCTATGTTGCCGGATATACCGACGGCGAATTTGATGGTCAGACAAATAATGGCGATGCTCATATTTTTCTTACAAAATTAAGTCTTTCAGGAACACGAATCTGGACACGAATCTGTGTTACAACTGAAGTTGAATATGCTTATGCTGTATCAGCTTCCGCCGGCGGAATTTATATTACGGGATATACAATGAACAAATTTGTCCAAACTTCCCGTGATTTTTTTCTTACAAAGTTCAGCTCCACAGGCACAGAACAATGGAAACAGATTTGGGGATCTGATACTTATGATTATGGCGAAGGAGTTGCTGCCGACTCTGCCGGAAACTGTTATGTTGTTGGATATACTTTTGGGGAATTTGATGGACAAACTAATTCTAAAATGAATAGTTATGATATTTGTCTTTCTAAATTTAATTCCTCCGGTTCAAAATTATGGACAAGAATCTGGGGAAATGGTAACCCAATTATCGGTTTGGGGCAGGATTATGGTAAAGATGTTTCTGTGGATTCTTTCGGAAATGCTTATGTCGTTGGATATACTGATGGCTCTTTTGACGGTCAAACAAATTCAGGTAGTTGGGATATTTTTCTTACAAAATATAATTCTTCAGGATTTAAAAAATGGTCTAAAATATGGGGGACAGGTTCCGCTGATATGGGCGGGGCCGTTGCGGTTAGTTCTTCAGGAAATGTTTGCTATGTAACAGGTTATACCGGAGCTTGGATTATTGATGGTCAGACAAACATGAATGGAGAATCCATTTTTCTTACGAAATTTGTTTCCTCCATTTCACCAAGTGAAACATTTAGTTCTGCTAATACTTTGGAAAATAATACCAGTATCGCAGAAGGAAATAATTTCGGTGCAACAATTGAACCGGGCGAACCTGCACACGCTGAAAACGGCGGACCTTACCATTCTGTTTGGTGGAATTGGTCGGAAACT
>QMOL01000221.1 GCA_003648225.1 Chlamydiota bacterium | reverse complement strand
ATAATGGTGGCCGCTTCTGACTTCGATGACCTCGTCCTCGTCGCTGTTGATGAAGGAGCAGATTTACTCTTTCTCGGTGCAGGACTTCCACTAAAATATCCTGAAAGCCTGTCAATGGATAAAGCAAAAAAAGTCTTAACTAAAATCGTTCCTATTGTCTCTTCGGCAAGAGCTGCAAAAATTATTTTTAATTATTGGGCAAAAAAATATAATCATGTTCCTGATGCTCTGGTCGTAGAGGGACCTTTAGCCGGAGGGCATCTCGGATTTAAGAAAGAACATATCAATAATCCTGATTATACACTGGATAAGATACTATTAGAAGTGATTTCCACAATAAAACCATTCGAAAAACAATTTAATAAACATATTCCGATAATTGTAGCAGGCGGCATATATACAGGAGCAGATATTTATAAATTTATGCAGCTCGGGGCTCAAGCGGTACAAATGGCAACCAGATTTGTTGCGACTCATGAATGTGATGCCTCCATAAAATTTAAAGAGGCATATGTGAAATGTGAAAAAGAAGATATTATTATTATTAATAGTCCTGTCGGATTACCAGGAAGAGCTATTAAAAATAAGTTTCTTGAGAAAGTAGAAGCAGGTGTCAAAATCCCCTTCAAATGTCCATGGAAATGCTTGAAAAGCTGTGATTTTAGAAAAGCTCCTTATTGCATCGATCTCGCGCTTACTAATGCAAAAAAAGGGCTGCTTGATGAAGGATTCGTCTTTGCGGGAACAAATGCATATCGTGTAAAAGAAATCGTTTCTATTAAAACTCTCTTTGAAACTTTATTGGAAGAATATAAAAACGCTGCATCTGATAAAATAATCAGCACATGCTAATCTCTTTAATCGTTTTAAAAACTCTTATTAACGTGGGTGATGCTGATATTTTTTAACTTGATGAATTTTGGAACAAACGCCGCGGCAGGCGACCTCATACCATAACTGTTTGAAGTATTTACCGCGACTGTTTCATTTGAAATCCATTCAATATCGTTGAATATATTAAAGAAATTATCAGTCAATCTAAAATTAAACGGAACTCTTATTTTATTTTCTTTATCAAAAATTAAAGCGCCAAATCGTGAGCATGCCGTGATAATTCCTTCAGTCATATTGACAATGTTCATATAATGAAGATGAGGAATGAAAAGTGTGAGTTCCTTGTTTTCAGGAATATCATTTATAGATGAAACTAATTCGTTTCCGGATGAAATAACTGTACTCAATCCCGAAACATCATGACCGGTTTCCTTTTCATTAAATTCGTCCGCACTGTCTCTGTCCCACATAAATTGTTTAAAAACACCGTTTTCTACAAAAGTGAATTTGCTCCGTTGGTTCCCATTATAGTCAAAAACGCTTGGGAAAGTTTCCCGAACAGCCGGGTCGTCCACAATCGTCAATTTATCATCAAAGATTTTTTTGCCAAGATGTTCATCGCGCAGACACGACATTTTTCTTTTAAAAAGTCCACCACTAAAACCTATATATTCCATCATTCCGATTAATTCAGCGAGAGCTTCACCCGAAAGAATAATATCATATTTTCCCGTTTTAATAATTTCCGGAGATGTGTTTTGATAAATATTGAGCAATGTGGAAAGTTGTGATTGTATTTTTTCGGGATTTAAATCACTCTTGCTTATAGCGGATTGTGTCGCCGCAATTTCCCATTTCAGTTCCGAATGCGTAAGTTCAAGTGAAATTTGACCGTCGCTTACAGAATGAAATAAAACCGACTCAGAAAGCGTGTTGGCTACTGCCTCCCAAACAGCGCCGGTAGAGAATATTCCTGATAATTTAATTTTATCGGTTTCCAGAGTTCCTACCGCTTTATTTATAAAATCAAGTTTTTCCGATGAATTCATTCCAACAAGCGCATCGTCAAAATTAACGTCATCATCAGGTAATTGTGTCATTGGGGTTAAAGTAACATCGTAATTAACTTCATCTGCACTTTGAGCAATCTCATCCGCGGAAACAATGGCGCTCTTCATTCTATCAATAGCTGATAAATCAGTGGTAATACTGTACGTTCCCGCCCTTCTTCCCCGCCGGGAGGTTACGATTAGTTTGACAAGCTCTTCACTTGTATTAAGTGATACGGCAGAATTAGCAAGACGAATAAGGTTGCTTTTTTCGGCATGAAGCAGGTATTCGGCGGTGATATTTTTCCCACGGGCAAAGTTGTTTAATTCAGCGAGTAATTTTTTAATTTTTGCTTTCATTTTTCTGAAGTTATTTGATGTTCGTTATTCGTTTGTATATTTCTCTATTCCCCCACTTCGAGTCGAAGTGGGCTACTTGAACATTTCTTGTTGATTATTGATTATTGAATATTTAATTCGTTATTCGTTATTTAATTCTTAAAACTGTGCACAGGAGCGGGTATTCTTCCTCCCCGTGAAATAAATTCATTACAGGTAAAAGTGCTCACACGCATAATCGGCGCTTCGCCAAGCAAACCTCCGAACGAGACTTTATCCCCGACATTTTTTCTCGGAACCGGAATAATTCTCACCGCGGTAGTTTTATTATTAACCATTCCGAGCGCCATTTCATCGGCAATAATTCCTGAAATAGTTGACGCGGATGTATTGCCTGGAATTGCGATCATATCGAGTCCCACCGAGCAGACGCATGTCATAGCCTCGAGTTTTTCGATTGAGATAGCACCTTTTTCAACCGCGTTAATCATCCCTTCATCTTCCGAAACGGGAATAAACGCGCCTGACAACCCACCGACATGCGAAGAAGCCATAATTCCGCCTTTTTTTACCGCATCATTTAAGATTGCGAGAGCGGCTGTAGTTCCCGGAGCACCAACGATTTCCAGTCCCATTTCTTCCAAAATTCTTGCTACGCTGTCCCCTATCTCCGGGGTCGGAGCGAGTGAAAGGTCGATAATCCCAAATGGGACATTTAAACGTTTTGACGCTTCTTCGGCAACGAGCTGACCCATTCTTGTAATTTTGAACGCTGTTTTTTTGATTCTGTTCGCTATTTCATCTATAGAAGCACCTTTCATATTTTTAATTGAACTGTGAATCACTCCCGGTCCGCTCACTCCCACGCTGATTTGACATTCGGGTTCACCAGGTCCGTGAAACGCTCCTGCCATAAAAGGATTATCTTCCGGCGAGTTACAAAAGACGACAAGTTTTGCACATCCTATGCCGTTTTGATCAGCAGTCAGTTTTGCGGTCTTTTTAATAATTTCACCGATATCACGCACTGCGTTCATATTAATTCCGTTGCGCGTAGTGCCGAGATTTAACGATGAGCAAACCCGCTGTGTCGCGGCAAGCGCTTCCGGAATTGAGTTGACTAATTTTCTGTCACCTTTGGTACATCCTTTTTCTATAAGGGCGGAAAATCCGCCGATAAAATTAACACCGGTTGTTTCAGCTGCTTTATCAAGAATTTTCGCGAAGCAGAGATAATCATTCGCATCGGATGATTCAGCAACTAAAGCAATGGGAGTGACGGCGATTCTTTTATTTATGATAGGAATACCGTATTCCTGAGAAATTGTTTCCCCTGTTACTACAAGTTTTTCGGCGTATTTTGTAATTTTATCATATATTTTCTCACAGGCCGATTTTGCACTTCCGGTAGAACAATTCCTAAGAGAAATCCCCATCGTGATCGTGCGGATATCCAAATGTTCCTGCGAGAACATTTTAATAGTTTCCTGAATTTCGTGAGGAGAAAAAAGCATGTATTCGTTATCCGTTATCCGTTAATTAACTATTAACTATTATATCCTATGCATTGCCTCATAAACATCTTTATGCTGTAAATTAATTGATACGCTAAAATTTTTACCAGCTTGGTCAAGTTTCTTTCTAATTTCAGAGATATCGTTTGAAGCGTTTGAAAAATCAACCATCATAATCATCGTAAAATAATTGTCCATAATGGTCTGGCTAATATCCAATATATTTATATTCAGTTCAGCCATAACCGAACTAACACCGGCAATAATCCCGACTTTGTCTTTTCCAACAACTGTAACGATAGCGTTCATAGTTAGTTAATAATTAATTGTTAATAGTTAATAGTATAATATCACAAAAACCAAACAATGTCAAACATAAAAAGTGTAGTACTCCAAATATAGTTAAGTACACGAGGACGACTAATCAACCGCAACATTTTTTCCTGACAGCACGAATTTTTCGCCTTGAAACGGAACAATAATTTCTTTTTTACATTCACATTCTAATTTTTCCGCAAGCGAAAAAGATTGTTTTTCCTCACCATGAACAACAAAGACAGTTGACGCGAAATTTTGGTTGTCAATCCATTCAGTTATTTGATTTCTGTCGGCGTGGGCGCTAAAGGTATCAAAGTAATCAATTTCCGCGTTTACCGAAATATAATCACCTAAAATTTTTACTGATTTTTGTTTATCAATTAATAATCTGCCCAAAGTATTTTCAGCGCAAAAGCCACAAAAAACAACTCGGGAGAACGGGTTTGGCAAATTCTCCTTGAGATGATAAAGCACTCTCCCCGCTTCACACATTCCGGAAGCTGTAATAACGATGTGCGGACCTTCTCTTTTTACCAGTCGTTTTGATTCTTCAGCCGAAACAACATTACAACATTTTAATTTAGATGATTGGATTACGCCGATAATTTCCGATGATTTTTTACCGGAATATTCGAGGAAAAGTTCCGAAGCTTTGATTGAAAGCGGGCTGTCAAGAAAGATAGGAACTCTTTCAACCGTTCCCTCTTCAAAAAAACTGTTGAATTCGTAAAGCATTCGCTGAGTTCTACCAACGGAAAAAGCGGGAATGATAATTCTTCCGCCTGATTTGATTGTAAAGTTAAGATTATCGCGCAATGCGCTTTTGGCATAGTAGTACGGTCGATGTTCACGGTCACCGTAAGTGCTTTCGACAACAATAATGTCGGAATTTCCAGGACAAACAGAGTTTGGCATAACCCATTCATTTGTTCTGCCAAGATCACCGGAAAAAGAAATTCCGGTCGTTTTCCCATTAACATTTTCTTTTAAAAATATTGAACTAGCGCCAAGAATATGTCCCGCGCACAAAAAAGTAACTTCTAAATTTCCGGCAGGACGAATTGTTTCATTCCATTTCACAGGAATCATCTGACGTAAAGTCTGTTCAACATCGGTTTTAGAGTACAGATCCGGCAAAGGAGGAAGTCCCCTTCTTTCTCTCTTCTTATTTAGTGAAGCGGTTTGTGAATGAAGAACAAACGCACTGTCAAAAAGGAGGAGACGGCAAAGGTCTATAGTTGCCTGTGTGGCATAAATCGTTCCGCGGAATCCTTGCTTTACAAGGCGTGGCAGTCTGCCACTGTGATCAACATGAGCATGCGTCAAAAAAACACCCGCAACGTTTTTGGCTGCTACCGGGAGCTGGGCATTACGAGTGT
>QMOL01000220.1 GCA_003648225.1 Chlamydiota bacterium | reverse complement strand
ATTGGCGGCGTGAAGATGAATCTTCTTCTATGTTAATGGCTAAATGTTGTCATGATCTTGATTGGATTCGATATGTTATGAATAGTAAATGCACTTCAATTCAGTCTTTTGGCACTTTAAAACATTTTCGTTCCGACCAAAAACCTGAAGGCGCAGCGGATAGATGCGTGAATTGCTCGATTGAAACTGAATGTCCTTATTCAGCTAAAAAACTTTATATCGGATGCGTAAAGAAAGGAAGTACAGGCTGGCCGGTAAATGTTATTACTCCAAAAGTTAATGAAGCAAATGTTATGGAAGCTCTTCGTGTAGGTCCTTATGGTCGTTGTGTCTATAATTGCGATAATGATGTTGTAGATAATCAAGTGGTAAATATGCTGTTCAAATCCGGGGCAACAGCAAGCTTAACAATGACCGCTTTTGCCGAAGGACGGCACAGGGAAACGAGAATTTTTGGGACTAAAGGTGAACTGGCAATTGATAGAAACTCAATCCGCCTTTTCGATTTTCTTACCGATAAGTGGGATGAAATAAAACTTGATTCTAGCGACCATTCTATAATCGGTGGTCATGGTGGTGGTGATTATGTTTTAATCGAAAAATTTATTGATGCAATTCGAAATAATGACAAAACTCTTATACTGTCGGGTGCCGAAGAGACATTAGAAAGTCATTTAATGATATTTGCCGCAGAAAAATCACGGCGGGAAAATATTGTAGTTAATCTTTAACTGATGCAAATTAAAAAATATAAGTGATTATAAATTGTTCTTTATTAACTAATAAAGAATTTATGAAAATACCTGATACTAAAATCACTGTTAAAAGATTTTGTTATTGTTAATAATAAACCGGCTTTTTGTGAAATCGGTGAAGGAAATCTTGACTGGCAGGATAAGAATTAAAGCATGCGAAGAAACAAATGTTTGTTGGTATTCTATGAACAATGGTGGTGGAATAAAAACGGGGTTCCGGTTCCTATTATTTATAAATTTAATCTGTTTTGGTATAATTAATGCCACAAAATAAAATGTGATTAAATGTTAGTATTCTAAAATGATAAAGAAAACAACAAAAAATAAGAAAAAAGTGGTGAATATCTCTTCATCTTCACCAAAGAAAAAAATCAGACTGGTTGATATCGCAAATCAATTCAATCTCGCGGTTTCTACCGTTTCCCGTATTTTAAATGGCTCGCCGGAAAACATCAAAGCATCCAGAAAAACAAGAAAAATGGTTTTGGATGCCGCAATGGAACTTGGATACGTAACGCATAAAATTCCGGTGAAATATCATGAAGGAATTCGTTCGATCATTGTTGTCAGTCATCATCCCGGTGAAATATTTTACCAAAAAATCATCTCTTCAATTGAAAGAAACCTGAGAGCAAAAGGATATGCATGCTATTTCAACTATACTGAAGGCCTTTCTGAGCAGGCGGGGGAGTTAATTGATATTATGGAAAAACGTTTGATTTCCGGTTGTCTGATTTTTCAAAGTGAGGACGAAGTCTTTACAGAAAAAAATAAAATCAAACTCGAAAAATTGAAAATACCTTGTGTGGTGATTGACCATCATCCGGTTCCCTGCCCCTCTTTCGTTTCAACTGTTGAACTCGACCACGAGCAGGCCGGATATGATATTGCATCTCATCTTTTACGTCTTGGTCATCGCCATTTTGCGTTTATAGGCGTTCTGAATTTATCATCCTGCCCGGAAAGAAAAAAAGGAATTGAAAAAAAACTCGCAGAAGCAGGATTAAAATTAGAACCAAAATTTATTGTTGATATAGACTATATTCCACAAATGCAGCTTTCAGATGTGTTTTCTTCCTGGGCCGCAAAAGAAAAAAATTTCCCGACCGCTATTATAACTGTTCACGACCTTATAGGTTATGCGGCATTGAATGTTCTCGAAAATATTGGCTTTTCCGTGCCAAAAGATATCTCTATTGCAAGTTTTGACGACCGCGTGGAAATGATTCCGTGGTGCCTTGATAATTTGAAACTCTCCTTAACTTCTATTCGACAGCCAATCGAAGAAATTGGCCAGGAAGCCGGAAATGAATTAATTGCCCGTATTAATCATCCGCAGAGAAAGCCGAAACACGTAAGATTAAAAGGGAAATTAATTATCCGGGATTCAACTGCAAAACCAAACAGGTTTTAATGTTGGCAATCAACTCGCTTATCCACTCCTGAAATAAAATTGATACACTCTTCTGCAAAATACTTACACCATGCATAGGGACATGAGTTTATCTTGACAAATAATTATGTTTTTTGTATAATAAAAGTCACGAAGCATTTAACGAAGACGACTATTTAATTGTCCCTTAAAAATACGCTCTCACTATTATCGCCTTATAATCGCCGAAAGTTTGATTTTTTAAGGAATGACTATTTATTTATTGATACATACCTTGGAATTTCTTTATCACTCAAAATTTCACTCAGGAGACAATCATGAAAAATATAATTGTCTTACTTATCTCTTTTACAATAATTGCATCAGCTAATATTTTTAACGTCAACGATGTCAATTCATTTCAAAACGCTTTGACAACAGCTCAGGGAAATGGGCAAGATAACACTATTAATGTAGCTGCCGCCACATATAACGTCAGTACTCCGCTTTCTTATATAGGCAGCGGCTCATCGTTGAGTATAATCGGTGTTGGCGCCGGCACGACAATTCTAGACGGCGGAAATGCTGTCCAAATAATGAATATAGACCAAAGCACTTCCGGCGATATTTTGATTTCCGGACTTACTTTTAGAAACGGCAGCAATTATGTTAATGACGCCTCAAATGGCGGAGGATTGGCTCTTGCCTGCAATGATTCTTGTTCGGCAACGCTTGCTTCATGTGTGTTTTCTAATAATATAACCGCTTTTGGTGGCGGCGGTGCTATTGTTTATGTTGGAGACGGAAACATTACTATTACTAACTGTCTCGCTACAAAAAATTCAACTTATATTGATGACGCAGGCGGTTTGAGCGCGCAAAAAGAATCCGGAACAGGATTTATTTTTATTGCCGATAACATTTTTTACGATAATCATCTCGGTACAAGTTCGGCTGCTGTGGGCGATGTTGAAGGCAGCGCGTTTTATGTATATTCTCTATGTCCGTCTTGTGATATTACAATAAGTAATAATTTGGCTTATGGGAATAGTTTGAAAAATGGCGCCGGCACTTTGTACGCTCGCATGACTCAGGCAGCCAACCTTATTATTTGCGACAATATTTTTTCAAATAATATTGCCACTACAAGAGGCGGCGGCATTGATGTCGAACTCGAAACCGGCTCGATTAATATTAAAAGGAATAAATTGATTGACAATACTGTAAATGGGACAGAAGGGGATGGTGGTGGTATCGCGGTTACTTTTAATACTTCCGGAACTTTTGAATTTAGCGATAATGTTCTTGTTGGAAATACAGCAGCGCGGCATGGTGGAGGAGCTAATCTCGGCTTCGGAAACGGAGTGACTTCCGCTTATATTATCCAGAATATTTTCGTGAATAATAACTCGGGCTCTGCTGATGGAATCGGCGGTGGTTTAATTATTAATTCTGACTGTAATGTAACATTGGTAAATAATACATTTTTTGGAAATGTTTCTTCTTCTTCAGGCGGCGGCGGTTTTGGCTTTTATTCAGAATCTGCTGGTGTTTCCGCAGTTGTCTTTAACGATATTTATCGAACCAATTTACCTAATTCCGTTGCCGCTATCGGCCTCCGGCCCATTGCGGCGCGGTATTCCAACATAGAAGGCGGCAGCGGCGAAAGTTATTTCGGGGCAGGTTGTATTGATACTGATCCATTGTTTTTAAATCCGGCGCTTCCGGCAGGAGAGGACGGAGATTACGCAACATTCGATGACGGCCTTCAATTAACCGAAACAAGTCCCTCAATTGATACAGGTTCGGCTTCGGCTGTTCCTGTCGGGATAACGCGCGACCTCATCGGCAATGCAAGAATTTACGGAGAAAAAGTTGATATGGGATGTTATGAATTTGTGCCGGAACCAGGCGCTTTTGGCGCAGTCATTAGTTATCTGTTATTAGTTGTCGGTGTTTATAGGAAGAATGTTTTGAAATCGAATGTAAAATGTAGTGTTTATTGGTGATTTAACCGATGAACTTTAATCTGTGGAATGGTAATATATTTTTTGACCCGAATAAAACTTATCAATTATGAAAATAAATATCAGTATTTTACTCGGAATGTATTTTTGCTCTTGCTTTGCAGTTAACGCCTTAACCATTAATCATGTACAGGGCAATCCATCCTTTTTTGCTACAATTACCTCGCAGGAAGTTCAAAACGCAAAAAATAAATTGTATATCGCTTACGGACATACTTCGCACGGCAGCCAGCTCACAACCGGAATGAGCGGACTGGTTGGTTTTATCAATGGTGGTGGTTTGGGAATGTCGCGCCCTACCAATTTTTTTGAGTGGAACCACGGCGGAACAGGAGGTGCACTTGACCTGCATGATTACGCGATGGGCGGTGATTGCGGTTATTATCCGCAATGGGTTGATAATACTATTTCTTATCTTGAGAGCTCTGCTAACAGTAATTGCAATGTAATTATCTGGTCATGGTGCGGACAGGTTTCCGGTAAGTTTGCTGCCGGAACTATTTCTAATGAGTATCTTTTGCCGATGGCTTCTCTTGAAACTAATTATCCAACCGTTACTTTCGTTTATATGACCGGGCATCTTGACCATTGGAGTGATGACGATTTAAAAGCGGGTAATCAAATGATAAGAGATTTCTGTACCGCGAATAACAAAGTTCTTTACGATTTTGCTGATATTGAAAGTTATGATCCCAACGGAACGTATTACGAATTCGCTAACGATAACTGTGATTATTATACTGCGTCCGATGGAACGCTGATAGGCAATTGGGCAGTTCATTATCAAACATCGCACGTTGAAAATGTCGATTGGTATGATTGTACTTCTGCGCATTCCGAGCCGTTAAACGCAAATCAAAAAGCTTATGGTGCGTGGGCATTATGGACAGGAATTGCATCGATTCCTGAACCCTGCCATTTATTATTTATCATTGGGAATTTAATATTTGTTAGCCGGAAAAAATATAAATTATAAATTTTTGATTTACTATTTATAACATTTTCATTCAACAATTTTTGTCGATTGTAATAAATAAAAAAATTGTAATGTTGTTAAACAGTCGTCCCTTAAAAAGTGTTTTTAAGACTCCCTAAAGGGGAGTTTCATCGTAGCATAGGGTTAAACTTGGGGTGTTCAAAATCAGCCGTTTTTTAAGATTTTCGCTTTTTTTCTTCACTACACTTTTTGTTTAGAGTTGATTAAATATTTGTTTTCGTTTAGAAAATATACTTTCTCCAATATTCTCCTTCGCCCATTCCGACAGCTTTTCCGATGTTATTGTTTCCAT
>QMOL01000219.1 GCA_003648225.1 Chlamydiota bacterium | reverse complement strand
GTACCGGGCGTACCGGTTTTTACTACCGACACTCTCGGTCGAACACTACCCTCACCTGCCGCGGTGGGCCCTCTGCGATCCAATCGCTTTGTCGGTATCTTCTACTTTATGTTCACCAACTTCGACACGCCCGTCAACGATGTATCGAAAATACTGGCCGAATATCCCGATGCCGAGAGCAATTCCAACAGTCCTCCATGGGGGGCCTTTGGTGATTCCCACTTTTGGGGCGAACCGTTGTTCGGGTATTACAAAATAACTGATCCGTGGGTTCTGCGCCGCCATGCCCATTTACTCACCGATGCCGGTGTCGATTTTGTTGTGTTCGACACAACGAATGCTCAACACTATCCCGACATCATGCCGGTTATTTTTGACACCTGGACCGAACTGCGCGCTGCCGGTGACACCACACCGCAGTGTGTGTTTATGGTTAATACAAAGGCTGACGACACAGCCGGAAATATCCAAAAAAGTTTCTACGGTAATAAAAAATGGGCGGACCTTTGGTTTCATTGGAAAGGAAAACCACTGATGATCTGCGACCCTGCCAAAGCAGACGATTCTCTGAAACAAACCTTTACGCTGCGAAAAGCACATTGGCCTTTTGTTTTGGTCGACACCCACAACGAGTGGCACTGGGAAGCAGCCTTCCCGCAAGTGTATTCCTACGACACGGAAATCACAAAACCTGAAGAAGTAAATGTATCAGTCGGACAAAATCTTTCCGTTGATCCCGATGCACATGTGACATTGATGAATCAAGGCGACGCGCGTGGTCGGCACTTCCACAACGGCGCTCTGGACACCGACCCGCAAGCGGCACTCAGAGGAGTGAACTTCCAGGAACAATGGAGCCGCGCCTTCGAACTTGATCCCGAAATCGTATTTGTTACCGGCTGGAACGAATGGGTAGCCGGACGCCTTAAGGAACAGGTTAGTGACTCGCTGCCTGTAGGCGGTTTCTGCGACCAATACAATATGCTCAACAGCCGAGATGCCGAAATGGCTAAAGGGCCTTTGCGTGACAATTTCTACTGCCAGCTCGTTGCTAACATTCGGCGCTTCAAAGGTATGACACCACTGCCTGCAACCTCCGAACCGAAAACTATCAACCTGGAAAGTCCAATGGCTCAGTGGGATAATGTCACACCCGAATACCGCGATCACATGCTCGAAACTCTCCCGCGCGACTTCGATGGTTGCGGCGGGAAACACTATACAAACACCACCGGCCGCAACGATATCGCTGTCATGAAAATCGCGCGTGATGCCGACACGGTTTATTTCCTCGCGACAACGCGCACTCCGCTTTCACCACGCTCCTATCCAAACTGGATGCAGCTCCTGATCGACACCGATTTAGACACTGCAACGGGCTGGGAGGGATTCAACCTGCTCGTGCGAATCGATACTCACGGATCAGCAACGCTGGCGAATTGGAACGGTAAGACTTGGGTGAACAATGCAGCGTCCATTCGTTGCGTCGTAGGTAAATCGTCCATCCAGTTTGCCATCCCCAGAAAGGCGTTATGCTCAGGCGACAACCTGAAGTTTGAGTTCAAATGGGTCGATAATATCGCACTTCCCTGCGACATCCTCAATTTCTACATCAACGGCGATGTCGCTCCGGCCGGACGGTTCAGGTATCGGTATAAAAGCGATTAATATTGAATTATTTTTGACGTAATGATAAAATATAAATATGTTAATAAAGTAATGTGTATTCCCACGTTCGTGATAAAAAAATTGAACTACAGTAATTTATAATTTTAATTGCAATATGAAATGATAAATAATTAATTAAATTCATGTAAAAAAATTAAATTATATTTGTATTTGAAATTTTATCATTCAGCTTTAAAAAAATGAAACAAAACACAAAAAATTTACTCGTATTATTATTTCTATATCTAATATATTTAACTCCCGCATTAGGATCAACAATGAAAGCTAAAGCATCAAGCTTGCAAAGTCCAACTTTCTCTCCCTATTTCGCAATTGACGGTAATCCGAACACCAGATGGTCATCAGGTTTTAATGACCATCAATGGCTAATCATAGATTTCGAAAAGCCAAAAAAAATATCCTCTATTCAAATCGCCTGGGAACACGCTATGGCGAAAGAATATCAAGTCCTTCTGTCAAATGACGGGGAAAAATGGAATGTGGTTTTTAATAAAACGTCTAAAATGAAAAATGAGTATAATCAGAATATTATAATCAATCCACCGGTAAAAGCTCGCTTCCTGAAAATTGATTGTAAGAAACGAACTACAAAGTTTGGATTTTCTATTTACGAAATCAAAATCAACGGCAAATTCCTTTATGCGGATTTTCAAAATAATTTCTCATTTAAAAAATTCCCGGCCGGTAAACCTTACGCCAACCAAAAACTTTCGCCAAAAAAAAGAGCCGAACTTTTATTGAAAGAAATGTCTCTCGATGAAAAAGGGGAAATGATTTCCGGTTTTCGTGACTTCTATATCCCTTACATCGAGAGACTCGGCATGCGGCCTTTTTATATGAGCGATGCAAGCCAGGGAATCAGACTTCAGGCAAATACTCCAACCGGCTTGAGAAAATCTACAGCTTTTCCCTGCGCCCTCGCTCTCGCTTCAACTTGGAATCCTGAACTTGCATACGAATACGCGAAGGCTATCGGTGAAGAATGCAGCGCGGGAAATATCGCCGTTCTGCTCGGTCCGGGCATGGACATTTACAGAATATCCGAATGCGGACGAAATTTCGAGTATATGGGAGAAGACCCGTGGCTTGCCTCACATATGGTCGGGCAATACGTTAAAGGGCTGCAAAGCTGCGGCGTTATGGCTACACTCAAACATTTCGTTTGCAACGAAACTGATTTCCACAGAAGACGCAGTAATTCAATCGTTAAAGAAAGAGAACTGCACGAAATTTACTTGCCCGCCTTTAAAGCCGGAATTGATGCCGGTGCAGCCGCGGTTATGACAAGTTATAACCTCGTTAATGGCGAATGGGCAGGCCAAAGTAAATATGTGATAACTGACCTGCTTCGCGGTGAATTAGGTTTCAAAGGCTTGGTAATGACCGACTGGAGCTCCGTTTATAACTCCGCAAAAATTCTCAATTCAGGAATGGATTTGGTTATGCCGGGATGGAAAAATATACAGGAAGAAGTTAAAAAAGGAAACGTTCCCGAAAAAGCGCTTGACAGAATGGTGCTTAGTATTCTTACAACGTGCTTTAAAATGGGATTGTATGACAAAGATCATCAAAACAAGTCTTTTCTGAAAAAATATCCCGAACATCAAAAAATCGCACTCAAAACCGCTCACGAAAGCATCGTTCTACTCCGTAATAAAAATAATTTACTCCCTCTAAATAAAAAGAAATTTAATAATATTCTGCTGATCGGCGACGCAGCTGAAATAATCGCTTATGGCGGCGGATCAGGTGTAGTAAAAGGATATGATAATATTACCCTTCTCAACGCAATGGAAAATGAATTCGGCGATAAACTGACTTATAAAAAATTACCCTCAAATAAGGAAATTAAAAACGCAAATGTTGTCGTTATCGCTATGCGCTCAGAACACGGTGAGGGCCATGATACTGATTTTGAGTCGAATCCACAGTATGCTGAACTCGCTAAAAAAGTGGCAAAACTAAATCCTAATAATATTGTTGTTACAATGTTCGGCTCGGGACAGCGTATGGTCAATTGGGCAGATAAAGTTAATTCCCTCCTTTACGCCTGGTACGGCGGACAATGTCAGGGAAAAGCTGTCGTTGATGTCCTGGTCGGGCGGGTCAACCCTTCCGGCAAGCTCCCTATTACAATCGAAAAAGAATTTGCTGATTCACCTGGCGCGGACTACAAACCTGAAAATTTTAAGCAATTGGGAAAAGACGGTCAGTATAAATACACTTACAAAGTAAAATACAATGAGGGCGTTCTTGTTGGTTACCGCTGGTATGACACAAAAAATATTGAACCGTTGTACCCGTTCGGTTTCGGTCTTTCATACACTTCTTTCAAATATGAGAACTTAAAATTATCATCAGATAAAATGAGTAAGAAAAAACCAATCAAAGTTAGTTTCACTTTAAAAAATACCGGCAAAAGAGCAGGTGAGGAAATAGCTCAACTCTACGTGCACGATGAAAAATCATCAGTTGAACGGCCGGTAAAGGAACTTAAAGGATTTAAAAAGGTTTTTCTTAAACCGGGCGAAACTAAAAAAATTGTGATGAACTTGAATTGGAAAGATCTGGCTTTTTGGAACCCTAAAACTAAAAAATGGACCGCGGAACCGGGGAAATTCAAAATAATGATTGGCGCTTCATCAAGGGACATAAAACTTGAAGCTGAAATTGATTATAAAAACTGACATGAATTAATAAATAAAGTACATTTAACAAAATTATTTCGAGCTTTTCGTTTTGCATCGCTATCTTTCTAAATTCATTCCCATGTTTTGAAACTATTCCGGAAGACGAATGCTATTATATTACTTACAATATGAGTTGTCATCTCGGCGGCAGAATTTTTCTTATCAAAACTAAAGATTTCGAAACTTTTGAAGATGTGGGATTTATCACCGGTGTTGACCACCGGAACTGCGTTATTTTTCCTGAAAAATTCGACGGTTATTATGTCCGCCTCGAACGCCCGGCAGGCGAAGGCAAAATTGGGGATATCTGGATGGCAAAATCACCTGATTTGGAGTCCAAATCAGTTTATATTCAAATCTTACTTCGCCCCGATACACTTCGTGATCGGTATTAAAAGATTGAATAAGCTACTGAAAGCTGCCCGGCATACGCCGGATGCTTCGCAAACACTAAACACAATCTATCATGAAAACTAACATCAATTATATGCCGGAAAGAAAAATCGAAACGCGGTGGCTTACAGGTGAAAATCCTAAAGGAAGAAAAGGCGCCGCAGGAAAAAAAAGACACGGAAGAAAAGGGGCCGCGTTTGTTACACTGCCTGCAAAAGGTGAATATGTCATTGCCGACATAAAAGGCAGCGGTACTATTCGAAGAATCTGGTCTACTTTTTCAAATTTTGAACCTGATATCCTTCGAAGTTTAACAATTGAAATGTACTGGGACGACAGTAAAAAGCCTGCTGTACAAGCTCCACTGCCTGATTTTTTTGGTCATACGTTCGGCGGTATGGCTACTTTCGAAAATATTTTCTTTTCTTCGCCAAAAGGAACCTCTTTTAATTGTATAATTCCAATGTCATTCCGGAAAAATGCAAAGATAATCATTAAAAATCAAGCTAAAATCGACCTCGTTATGTTTTATGAAGTCGATGTTACTATCGGCGAAGTTCATGGCGATAATATGCTGTATTTTCACAGTCACTGGCGACGGGAGAACTTCACTAAATTGCGTGAAGATTTTACCATTCTGCCCAAAGTAGAAGGACGCGGGAAATTCTTAGGATGCAATCT
>QMOL01000218.1 GCA_003648225.1 Chlamydiota bacterium | reverse complement strand
ATCACAGATAAAAATCTAATATTGATATTTTAAAACTTTATAAATCTTTTTGGAATAAAAAAACAAATACCGAAATTCTTGTGGATAATAAATGGATACCGGCAACACAAACGGAAATCGATTCCGATAGAGCTCTAATTGTAGAATCAACTTCAAAAAAAATATTTAAAATAAATACCAGCGCACAAGTTAGAATAATTGGCATACAAAATTCAAAAAGCTGAGTTGTCACAAGCAAAAGAAATTCATTTACTCGTTAAAGATGCTGCATCAAAAGATTTGATGCTTCCACGAGCTCTTGGCGAGATTTATGAGTCTATAAGAGACTTTTTTGTCGCGATAGATGAATCCGGTGTTGTAATTGGATGTTCAGCATTGCAGATCACCTGGGATAACCTCGCTGAAATTCGTTCGCTTGCTGTTGCAAAAAACGAGATGAAAAAGGGGATTGGCAAAGCATTGATAAAATGTTGTCTTGAAGATGCAAAGAAAATGAAAATCAAGCGTGTGTTTGCGCTGACTTATGTAACAGAACTTTTTATAAAGATGGGATTTGAAGAAATTTCAAAAGATGAACTGCCGCATAAAGTATGGACAGTTTGTATTAAATGTCATAAATTTCCGGATTGCGATGAACAAGCAGTTGCAATCAATTTATTTTAACCAAAATAAAAACCGAGGTGATAAAATGTTTGAAAATAATCAAGAACAAAAAAACAGTGGTAGTAGCGATATGATGAATATTATGGGTTTGTGGGAGAATACCGACAAACGCGGTAATAAATATCTTAATGGAAGTCTTGGTGGAATTAGAGTGCTGATATTTAAAAATACTTATAAACAAGGCGAAAGAGAACCGGATTATAGACTTTACGTCGCTAAAAGACAGCCACAGGAAGGTGGTGGTTATAACCCGCAAGCTTCAGCCGGAGAAGCTTCACAAGCTGAACCGACATCAACTCAGGCGCCCAAACCAACTCCCGAAAAAGAAGATGATATACCGTTTTAAGGATGAAAACTCATATTCTTAAATACAGAGTTCCTTACGCTGACGTAGATCAGATGAGCGTTGTTTATTACGCAAACTATTTTGTTTATTTTGAACGTGGACGAAACGAATTGCTTCGTTCGTTAGGACTGACGTATAAAGCACTGGAAGACAGGGGAGTAATGCTTCCTGTAATTGAATCATACTGCAAATATATTAAGTCAGCACATTATGATGATGATCTTGAAATTACAACAAAAATGTCGAATATAAAGGGGATTCGGATGAAAATGGAATGTGAAATATTCCGTGATGGCAAGAAATTGGTTGAGGGTTACACATGGCACGTTTCAACTGATTTGAAAGGTAAACCATGCAGGATTCCGACTCAATTAATTAAATTATTTGATTTTTAAAATTATTAAAATACACAATTATCCAATTACCTAATTAAAATGGACTGGCAAATAAGATTAATGCGGTATGAGGATTTATCAGCTATAACAAACGTTGAATGTACCGCGTTACATATTAGCAAAGAAAAATCAAGAAATACATCTTTTCTTGAAATTGCCTTAATAAATAACCCGAACGGATGTCTTGTCGGGGTTTCCGGAGGGTGCATTGTAGGTTATATTATTACTATGATTACAGGGAACGTGGGCTGGATCGGTTCAATAGAAGTTTCTCTTTCGCAAGGTGGTAACGGTATGAAACTTGCCTTATTAAATGAAGCGATAAAATTATTATCGAAGAAAGCGGCTGTAACAGCAATTCAACTACCGAACGAAAGTATACGGTTTATTCAGAAATGTATTGAGTTAGGTTTTCAACTTGTTGAGCCGCAAATTGTTTTATCTAAAAAAACTAAACTATTATCATCTTTTAAAGAAAAAAACGTAGTTTCAATACTGGAATTGGAAGAAACATTCGGAGTTACGAACATAATTACTCTAATGGCGGAAAAAAAGTTGGGCAAAATTATTACGTTAGAAACTGAAAAAACACCTGCCGGTAAATTATTACTGGAAACTCAACCAAGACGATTAAACTCATCCACCGGTTATAGTTTAATCACATTTGGTAATGTAATTAGAAATCTTACCGCTCAACCATTAAAAACAATTTTGACAATTGCCGGCAAGGAAGCAATGAAACTAAATTCAGAAACATTATATATTGCTTTAAATGGTTTTTACAGAAACGAATTGCAGATTTTAATTGAGTGCGGCTGGAAAGTGGTTAAGATTTCACAAAGACTAATTTACAAAAAATCCGTTTCTTCATACAAACAAACACTCGCCAAACCGTTTATAGATATATCCCAATGGACATTATAATAATTTTAATGTTTCTTCAACATTAGACCCGCTAACTTCATAAGTCCGACCGTCAATTATTTTTACATTCTTATTTCCAAACGGTAATTTTATCCTCGATACAACCTCAACTCTCATCGTAACAGGAGATTTAACTTTGTATGGCTTAATCTTTTTGCATGAAGCAACCGCCTTTCTCGCAGTCTCGCGTATAAGATCATGAGCACAATTTTTTGAAAGAAGTTTACCGCCTTCAACATCAAAGCCTTTTTTCACCTGAGCTGTCAGCGTCCCTTTTAAGAAACGTCGCACTTCTTTACATAATTTATCATCTCCACTTACCATAATGATTGGAACATTATAATCACCTGCAATCCCGGCATCAATCGCGATTTCACCACATTTTCTACCGTTCATCGTGAAATTTTGCCATGCTTTCGAATTCATTGTATGTTCAAGTATAGCTTGCGGAGTGCCTGCCATTGCGTGATAACCCAGTAGAATAAGGCCATCATAATTTTGAATATCCGGTATCCGTTCAAGCGGTGAAGCACCTTGAATATATTCCGCTCGAGCATCTAATTCATCCCAAATAAAATGGAAACCAAAACTATGCGCGTCACGAACAACAACTTTTTTTGCTCCACCGGCGAAACAACCGTCTATGCAGGCGTTAACGTCATAAGTTAGATACCGGCGTGCAGATTGATAATCAACACCATCAGGTTTCACTTGCGAACTACGGCATATACCACTTATGCCTTCCATATCAGCCATTATAAAAACATTCATATTTTTCCCCTGGTTTTCCACAAACGCAACTTCGCATAATATATCTTATGTTAAGTTACGTTTGTGGGAGTTATACTTGCTTAAATGACGCAACATAAGGCTTTCGCTGTTTAAAAAGCGGATCGTCAGTACGATTATCGCGGACATTCATTTTTAAATTTGATAAAAGATCACCAATCAAATAGCAGGAACCTGTAACGACACAATTTCCGCCATTGATGTTTTTTTTATTCTGAATAATTGTTTTAATTTCATTTATATCAGCAAGAGATTTTAATTTTATTCCGGTAACATTACATTTATTAAACAATTCTGAAAACTTTACGAAACTAAGGCCTCGCTGTGAGTCGGGTTTGATATACAAAATTTCACATGCGATTTCTGAAATGGATTTTATTAGTTCATTCGGATATTTATCGTCAAGAATTCCTAAAATAACACTCCACTTATCATTTGATATTTCTTTTAAAGTTTTAACAAGTTGTTTAATTCCATTAGGATTATGAGCACAATCAAGTATAACGTATGGATTTTTTGAAATAGTCTGACATCTTCCGGGCCACGCAACATTTTTCAAACCATTTTTGATAAATTCGATTGATTTCTTGCCGGACTTTTTAGTTTTCAAGTACCAGTTAGAGACAACTGCGGCTAAAGCTGCATTTTCAGCCTGGTGTCGGCCTTGCAAATTAATAAAAGTGCTTTTTAGGGCTATAGAGTCGATTTCAAGGTTATAGAAGCCGTGTTTAACGTGGTTTGCGTTATATATGACCAAATCAATATCTTTCGGAATATTTATTTGTGCTTTTTTAGGCGAAACAGTTGTCAATTGACCCGGGCATCCGTCCGGGGATTTTTTTTTGTCGATCGAAGCCTTGCGAATTGCCGCAAGGGGAGTTTCATCGGTATTAGAAGTAAAAACAGGAATCCCCTGTTTAATAATCCCGGCTTTTTCAATTGCGATTTTCTCAATTGTATCACCAAGCCATTTTGTATGATCCAAATCTATTTTTGTAATAACTGAAGCACACGATTTAACGGCATTAGTTGCGTCAAGACGTCCACCCATACCTGTCTCCATAATAACGACATCACATTTTTCTTTAGCAAAATGCCGAACCGCAATAGTAGTAACAACTTCAAAAAAAGTAGGTTTTCTCGGTGTATTGATTTCATTCATATTCTGGATAACTGAATTTATTTTTTTAAGATGCTCAAGAATATTTTTTTGAGATATTTGCCGTGAATTTACTTTTATTCTTTCGGTGAAATTAATAAGATGCGGCGATGTGAACAAACCAACTTTAAATCCCGATGCCTGTAATATAGCTGCTATCATTGCGGCTGTACTTCCTTTTCCATTCGTGCCGGCGATATGAATATAATCACAATTTTTATCCGGCGAGCCAAGTTTATCCAGAAGATAACGAATACTTTCCAGCCCTAATTTTGTGCCGTTTGTTCTCAATGTGAATAAATAATTTATAGCATCATTGTAATTAGTTGGCATCATAAAATAGCAGACTTATTTTTAATTATTTCCAATCCCTCACGGAATGTGTGGAATTTATAAAGATTTAACGAATCGTAAAGTTTAGTTGATAAATGACTATTAAGTGGTCGTGGCGCGAATTGTTTTACGGATTTATTCGTAGGAATAATTTTAGCGTTTGCTAAACCAAAAACGTCCGCAACTTCTCTCCAAATTTCGTATCTGGTTAATCCGCTGGAAGACGAAAGATGAATTGTTCCTTTAAAATCCATTTCAAGTAGATCAAGAATTGCGTAACCGACATCATCACTGAAAGTTGGATATCTAACTTGATTATTATTAATTTCAAAAGTATTATTTTGATTTAGCGAAACAATAATTTTAGAAATTAATGAATCTTCACCACTAACTGAAAAACCGTACTGCAAAGGGATTCGAACGATAATATGATTTTCGACATTTCTCACATAGAACTCCCCTGCCGCTTTAGTTTTCCCATAAACATTTAGCGGAGAGATTTGAGAGTTTTCATAATAAGGAGGATTGTTTCCGTCAAAAACATAATCGGTAGAAATATAAACTAATTTAACAGAGTTTCTCGCAGCCCACTCCCCTATTATTTCTGTGGCACCAACATTAAGATTATAAGCTAAATCAGGGTTCTTGTCGCAAATGTCAGGCTCACGGCAGGCAGCAGAATGAACAATAATTTCCGGATTAAATTTATCGAGAAGGTTTAATAATTCATCGGAATTTGTAATGTCCGTTTGGATGAACTTTTTATCATAATCATTTGTATGACAAAGACCTGTAACATTATATTTTGACGAAAGGATTGGGAAAACGATTTTTCCGAGAAATCCACTT
>QMOL01000217.1 GCA_003648225.1 Chlamydiota bacterium | reverse complement strand
CTTGAAGGAGTGACTGTTTACGCCCGCAGCGGAAATCGTGACTTACCTTATGCTTCTTGTATAACAGATAAAGACGGAAAATTTACAATTGAAGTGAGAAAGACATTTAGAAATCGCTATGGCTCATTAATCGTTGATGAACCTGGATATGGAAGGGTTATTAAAGGAATTAGTTCCAGAGAGAAATTTATAAAAATTGTTTTGCGGCAGGCAGGGACAATTAAAGGAAAGGTTCTAACTCAAGATGGAATACCATTAACCGGCGGAACATTATTAATTTCTAAAATAGCGAGTGAAAAGAGAGATAAGAGTAAACCGTTTGAGCGAGTTCGTTATAACACTCTAATAGACGAAACCGGTAATTATGAATTTAAAGATGTAATTGCTCCCGCGAAATACGAGTTTGAACTTATTGACAATTCCGGATCCTATTATCTTCCTGTTTATTATTCTGAGCAGGGCTATACAGTAGAAGTAGAGCCGAATCAAACAATAGAATACAATTTGATTGTAAGAAAAAATGCTGTTTTGGCCCTTAAAGCGGTAGATGACGAAGGAAATCCGGTAACAAAATTTTCTTTCACCCATTCGATAACAACTGACAACAAATACACGCGGTCCACATCTTTTAGAAATCAAGTTGACATTCTGGATGATGAATGGTTTTTTATGAATTGCGATTCCGAAGGCGGTTTTAATTGTGAAGCGATTGCTGAAGAGAGCGGTTTGAGTCTTTCAACAAATGATATACCATTGTATGGCGGGAAAACGAATTATATTACATTGATATTTAATGATACCGCTCCCAAAATAATTTTATCAGGTAAAGTTTTGAAACCGGATGGCACTCCTGCAATGTGGTACAATATATATGCCGAAACCAGATCAGGTAATTTTAAGGAAATACATACAGATGGAAATGGTAGTTTCAAACTGATGGGAAAGAAGATAAAAACCGGTGAAAATATAACGATTAGAGTGAGGGCATATAGAGTTAACTTTAATGTTAGAACAAATTTACCTGCAGGAGCGAAGGATGTAATAATAAAATTACTTCCGCCGTTAAAAATTATCGGTAAAGTTTTTCTTGATGACTTGGATTCTCCGGCAAAGAATTTTATTATAAATAAAAACCGCAATAAACGCTCTTATAACTCTAAAGACGGATCGTTTGAATTTCCATTTCCACGGTTGATATATAACATGCGCGATGATAAAATTATAACAATATCTGCTGACGATTATTTGCCTATATTTGTTAAGTATGATTTTACGTCAAAAGAAATTTGTGACATCGGTGATATTATTCTTAAATCAGGGGAAACAGCTAAATTTCATGGCAGAGTGGTTAATCAAAACGGAAAACCACTTAACATAACAGTTGCCTTGAAATATGGCGATTCACAAAAAGTTTTTAGTGTGAGAACGGATAGTGAAGATGGAACATATACTTTTGAAGATGTGCCGCCGGGGAAAGCAAGAGTTGCAACGCAGTCACGGCTTGGTTATAAGACATTCTACGACTTTGAAGTTAAAGAGGGTGATAATTTGGAACTGCCGGATTTGGTTTTGAATTACACAAATGCAGCGATAGTAACACTTACTTTTAAACTGCCTGACGGAACTTATCCCGAAAGTACACAAATATACAATAAAGATAATTTTTATATAAGTGATAATGGTGTGGCAAAAGGTGAATTAAAATTCGGTAAATATTCTGACTGGAAAATAAAATATAACGGGAAGAATTATATCGCCAATGAATTCGAGATAACCGAAAACACGGATGAATTGGAAGTGTGGCTTCAAGAAGAGTGAACTATGCAGAACGATTAAATATTCAATAAGCAACAAGAAATTTCAATATTCAAGTAGCTCACTTCGACCCGAAGTGAGTAACCGAATATGGAGTGAATATAGTGCGTTCCTGCCACTATTTTCTCAATAACCTGTTTGGAATCCAAACAGGCTACTTTTTCAATCGACATTTTTTGTCGATTGAAATCAACAAAATCTAAAATTTAAAATCACAAATCTAAAATTCCTAACAATTCTTCCAATTTCTGAATTTCAAAGTCAGGTGCTAAACCGGAATTGTTGGGTGATTTCTTCGGGTTAAACCAGCAGGTGGTTATGCCGAAATTTATTCCTCCCTGAATATCGGAAGTCAGACTATCACCGATAATTATTGTGGAGTTTTTGTCTTTGTGACCCAGTTTTTCAAAAGTAATTTCAAAAAAATCCGTGTTGGGTTTCGCGCAACCGATTTCTTCGGAAATAATCACATCTTCAAATAATGACATTATCGGCGCTTTAGAAAAACGGGATCGCTGAACTACGCTTAACCCATTTGTAACAATGGCTGTATTTTTTTGTTGAGCGATTTTTTTAACGATATTTTCCGCGCCGTTGATCAAAAATCCCGCTTCGGCGAAATAGTGTAAATAAATATCGCTAAAGGCAGTGATGTTGGTTTCAACATTAAAATTATCAAACAATTGTTTAAAGCGCTCAACTCTGATTTTATCCGGAGAGATTAATCCTTTTTCGAAATCAAGCCAGAGAGCTGAATTTATGATTTTGTATGCAGGAAAGAATTTTTCACGAAAGGGGATATTGGAAGAACTAAACGCGTTTTTCAACGCATAAGCTTCTGCTTTGTCATAATCAAACAAAGTACCGTCAGCATCGAAAAGTATTAGGGAGTAGTTCATGGATTGGTGGATTATTGGATTATTGGATTATTGGATTATTGGATTGATGGATTGATGGATTGATGGATTATTGGATTATTGGAAGCGCACATTATTTTGGATTAATGAGTAGCTTACTTCGACCCGAAGTAAGTTTTATGATACACAACTGATTTGGAGTCCAAATCAGCTACTATATATCCGGAAATATTAATATTTGATTATTGAAGGAGCACATTATTTTAATTTTTTAAGCAATAATAATTATCAGCCGATTTTTTTAATTTTTCTTTGTCTAAAATCAAACCAAAACCGGGATTCAGATTTTTAATTCCAAATTTACCCGTTGATAATTGTACCGTAGAACACTCCAAAATGCAAGAAGGGAAAATATCGGATTCTTCCGGTTTTTCAATCGCTTCAACCCACGCAGCGTTAAATCCAATTGCAAGTTGCTGCCAAACGGTGCAAGCCGCGCCAACTAAGCTTGCATCGCCGATCATCAATTTTGCGTCGAAGCTTTGTATTTTTTTTGCGAGTTTTACAGTGTGAAAAATAGAACCGGTGCATGCAGGGTGGATATTATAAATTCTACCCATTCCGGGAATCAAGTTTTTGGTAGCAGTCCATGAGGGTCTTAATGGTACGTCAGGAATCAGTGCCAGTTTGCCTACTTTTTCTTGCAGTTCTTTCCATAATTCATTAGGCATATTGGCGGGATCTTCGCATGCATTAAGTCCTTCGCTGTGCAATGTTTTCAAATTAAGAACTAAATTGTTTGGGATATTATTAATATTTTTTCCGTAGCCGTAATTTGCGTCACCAATAAGAAAAGTATTTTCGGGGATGATTTTTCTGACGGCTTTTATAATTTTGATATCCAGAGAGTTATCACCGAAGATTTTAATTTTTAGATGGGAATTAAGTTTTTTGTTAAGAGCCGTTTGGGCCATCTCGGCGGCTCTTTCCGGATTGTCCTGCAGAATGCAGAACACGCCCGGCACCGGATTTTTTCCATTAAGCCCGAGAATTTCAATCGCCGGTTTTTCAATGATTTTTCCTGCAAGGTCGAGCAAAGCGATCTCACACAGTTCAAGAATATCCCAGTTCCAGATGTCATGATTTTTGTTTAAGAGATTGAATGCGTCTGTGATGGGCATATTCAAGAAGATCTTAAAGAACTCCGCCCATTTCTCGAGATTGAAATCAGGAACATTTTTAGCTGCCTGAATTTCAGCCCATCCACCGTGCTTTCCATGCGTGAATCTGACCATACAGATTTGTCTGTTGGCGATGGTACCGAAGCTGAAATGAGTTGGTGAATTAACATTGATTTGAAAGAATTCAATAGCATCAATTTTTTCTTTTAGATTAATTTCTATTTTTGGCATAATATAGAAGGAAAAATAAGAAGTTGAAAAATGTAAATGGTTCAGGTATAATCTCAAAATTATAAGTAACACTTTTCCCGAGGAAAAGTCCTTGCGGTAAATCGAAGATAATTTCTGTTGTATTATTTGTCAAGTCTAAAAAAATGTTTGTTTCACAGGAGAGTTCCGCGCTGACATTCATAACAATTTGTGTCTCTTTTTGATTCGGGTCCGCGAGAGTTATTTGAAGAGTGTCAAGATTTTCATTTAACATAACCACCGCAGCCCGGTCAACAGCCACGGTCAAATTATTATCAACAGCGATTTCCCCCGGTGAGTAAAAGATTAATTGAGCGAGATTGGAGTTATTTTTAACGGCTTGAATTTTTTCAGAATTTTCCAAGACGGAAACAGGAATATTTTCCCAATAATTACTCATATCCTCTAATTCGATATTTGGATTAACAAGATAAGCATACTTTTTATTTTGGGGATTAATTTTGTGATTGACGGAAAGCTGGAAAATATTAACAGTTTGAATATCGCCGGGGCTGTATCTGTCGTCTAAGTCGTGCCAATCGCCCGAGCGATTTTCTGCCCACAGCTTTATATTCACCCCGTCATTATCGGGGAAAATAATATATCCTTTATTTCCATGGTGGAACCACGCGCCATTTTTAATATTATTAAAATTGGTTTGAACAGATTTGGCGAGAGGAATGGTGTTAAGTTTTCCATCAAGAAAATAAGTTATATCTGACACGCGTTCCGGCTGGTCGATTGTAGTCCAAACTTCGTTTCCCGGGAAGGGCGGGTGTTTATTTATTTTGGAGCCGAGCGCGATAAATTCATTGTCGTAAAAAAAGTAACTTTTATTCGCGGTAACCGTGCTGTAAGAATAAGCGCGGTCAAGTTTAAACGCGCACGCGGCGTTGTGTCCATCGGAAATGCCGCCTGCGAATTCGTTGTCGCTGTTGCCGTGAAGCCCCCAGTCAACGAGTGGTAGAGTATCGTTTTTTTGTTCAACGGTAGTGCCCGGAATTGCGCGGTAGTTCCAACCGATTCTTGCATCGACATATTCTTCACCTGTGCCGAAAATCATAGTTGAACCTTCGCCGAAGTGATAATTTTTTTTGCCTGAGCCGTTACCTGATTCGGGACCGGCAGTGCGGTTTGACAGCATTTTAACTGCGATATAAGAATTTTCTCTCCCGCAAATTAACAGGTCGGAAGCGTAGAAATACTTACTTGCGTTAAAAGACGGCCACCAAGCGAAAGGTCTGTCCATTCTTATTTTTACAGTTTCGAGTTCGGAATTTCTTGTAAGATTTTCTTCTCCGGCGAGATTTCTCAAATAATCAATTTGTTTTGAAATGTAGTTATTGTCTATCAGCGCGTTTTTGATAAG
>QMOL01000216.1 GCA_003648225.1 Chlamydiota bacterium | reverse complement strand
TGGAAGAAAGATATTAAAATATGCGCGGATCCGTTTCATGTGGTTGGTTTAGCCAATCGTCTTGTGAATGAAGAGCGTCGTTTTCTTCAAAGTCAGGATAAGAAGCGAAAACTACCGGCAGGTCCCCTTCACTGCGGAGGAGAGCGTTTGAGAGCTGAAGCACGTCAGAAGAGAAATATAATGTTAAATAAGTATCCTACATTAATGATAAGTTATCAGCTTAAAGAAGAGATACGAGCAATGTATTTAACGAAAGACGCAACAGAAGCCCGGTTGTTATTTGAAGATATATTATCAACAGCAATGGTTGAAGGCTTTCATACACATATAAAATTAATAAAAAGAATAAGTTTTGGATTTAAGAACAAAGAGATATATCGAACAAAAATAATAGTGATACAATATTAGTGGATATTCATTCTACGCGTCAACTTTTCCCGTACAGCCATCGCTTTCTTGACATCACATAACTTTTATGTTATAATTTAATCTAAAGCATATACTTTTATAACATTAAAACTTTAACTAAAGGGAAAAAATGAAAAAATCTATTCTATTTATGGCAGCATTAATAATGTTCACCGTATGCGGTCAGGCAATGGCGTATACTGTAGAACTCGATCCGATAACTCCTCTTGATAATTATATAAGTCTCGGAGAATGGAACACAGAAGGTGACTTTGAGGATTGGACAACTTTTCTGGTTAATGATTCCGCAGTTTACAATGGAAGTATTACCGGCAGAGTTGTCGGCGCAGACATGAACATTTCATTAGATGTCTCTGCTTTGCCGAATAATGATGTTCGTAAAGAAAACCTTTTTGTAACGGGTTCTGTGTATGAAATCCGCTTGCGTTTTGATCCATTTACAGAAACCACTCGTTCCGAGTTTTTTCCGACCATGGATGGATCGTTCAAAGTTCCACCGATAACGTTTGCCAGTAATGCCGACCCGGCATTGCCTGATATTGAAAATGACGGTTTATTCCATGTGTATCGCATTACTTTAGACACCAACGATACCCTTCTTTATCTTGGACAACTGGATGGTATAAGATTTGATGCGCTTGACGACCTTACATCAAATGAGACATTTGAAGTTGATTATTTCAGAATTGCCGACACAACTGTAGCTCCTGTACCACCGGCGCCGTCTTTTATCGTTGAACTTGACCCGTCAACTCCGCTTGACAATTATGTAAGTCTTGGTGACTGGAATACGAATGATGAATTTGAAGACTGGACAACTCGTATGGTTAATGATGCTGCAGTTTATGATGGAAGTATCACCGGCCTGGTTGTAGGCAACGATATGAATATTTCACTAAACATTATCGCTCTCTCTTCTAATGATGTTCGTGTCGGGAATGTTATGGTCACAGGATCTGTTTATGAAATACGGGTGCGATTCGATCAATATACGGAATGTAAACGTTCGGAATTTTTTCCTACTATGAACGGAATATTCAAATTTCCACCGATAATGTTTGCCAACAATGATGACCCCGCATTGCCTGATATAGAAGGTGACGGTTTATTTCATGTGTATCGTATTACTTTGCTCAGCAATTTTTATCTTGGAAAATTGGATGCAATCAGATTTGATATCCTTGACGACTTTGGATCGAATGAGACGTTTGAGGTTGATTATTTTAGAATTGCCAATGTAATTACAAATGTTCCTTTTGTTGATCCGATAACTGTTGATGGTGAATTGCTGTCGAACTATACCAGCCTCGCAGAATGGGATACAGATGATGATATCGAAAACTGGCAGATGGTTAACATTACCAACGAGACTGTTTCGGGAGGAATTTTCTCCGGTAGACCGCTCAATGCTGATCCCTGGTTTTATAAAATCAGTTCATTAGGACTGCCGCAAGTTGATTTAGCGGATGCTCCTTACGCTGAATTCCGTTTGAAGCAAGTTTCTTCAATTACCGATAGCGAGATTGAAATATTTTTTACTACAACAAATAATCCTGGAATGTCCGGTGAAATGCGAGCATCCATTCCTGCGTCAAAAATACCGCACGATGGTGAATTCCATGTTTACCGATATCAAATGTCTCAAAATCCTTTATGGGAAGGGGTTTTAGATGGTTTTAGGATTGACCCTTATACTGTTGATACAACTGAAAAATTTGAGATTGATTATATTCGTGTAGGTGATCTTATTCCTGAACCGACATTATTATTGGGAATTATATTAGCAGGAATAGCTGTTTTCCGAAAGCGGTTATAATCGTTTAGGAAAAGACTGATAAAGAAAGGGCAGATGATTTTTATCCGCCCTTTTTTAAAAAACAAATCTTTTTAAGTATCAACTGTGTCTTTATTGCTTTTTGTGTCCTTTTATATCAAAATTGTTAATCAATGTTTGATATGATCAATGAGTACATTGTTACTTCGTTGCATTTCGATTTAAGAACAAGAATTAACGATTTACGATTTCTGAAGATAACATTTGACACCTGATACCTTAAATAAAATTCCCTTTGCCCCCTTTTAGAAAAGGGGGAATAAGCACTATGAACCATCTTAAAACTATTATGTTAAGCTTTACAATCTTGACGGCAGTTGCCGGCGCTGAATCTATTTCATTAAAAGGCGATTGGAATTTTAAACTTGATCCTGACAATCTCGGGATAAAAGAACAATGGTTTAATAAACAGCTTCCGGATAAGGCAAAACTGCCCGGTTCACTCGACGAACAAAAACTCGGATTCAAAAATGATGAAGTATGTTTAAACCATCTTACCCGCGAATATAAATACATTGGCAAAGCGTGGTATCAAAAAGAAGTTGAAATTCTGGAAAAATGGAAAGATGAAAGAATAGTTCTTTTTCTGGAAAGAGTGATGTGGGAATCCCGCGTCTATGTTGATGATAATTTTGTCGGGACAGAAAATAGTCTTTGTGTTCCGCATGTTTATGACCTCACTGATTTCCTATCTCCCGGCAAACATAAAATCACAATACTTATTGACAACACAGTTAAAATAAACATAGGTCATACTCTTGGCGCAATGCTTTGGACACATGCCATTACGGAAGAAACTCAAACAGACTGGAACGGCATCATCGGAAAGATAGAACTGATTGCAACTCCGAAAGTCTGGATAGATTCCGTGCAGACTTATCCTGATTTCGAGAAGAAAGTTACTAAAGTAAAAATTACTATCGGAAATATTACAGGTGGAAAAGTTGACGGGAAAATTAATCTTGAAGATTTAACTGATAATGTTTCAATAACCAACATTTCTTTTTCCGTAAATGAAAAAGAAACTGTTATTGAAGCAAATTTACCGTTCGCCCCTTCCCCGACTTTATGGGACGAGTTCTCACCAGATTTGCATGAATTGCGCTGCGCAATTTACGTCGCGCGGACGTCCTCATCCGCGATTAATTGCGAAGCAGGAGCTTTGCACAACGTTAAAACAATCGCATTCGCGCTTAGGGATTTTAAAGCGAACGGTCACCACTTCAAACTAAACGGCCGGACAGTTTATTTACGCGGTAGAGCTGATTCCGCTGTTTTTCCATTGACAGGTTATCCACCAATGACAGTACCGGAGTGGAAAAAAATTCTTGGTGTTTATAAGAATTATGGCTTGAATCATGTTCGTTTTCATTCTTGGTGCCCGCCGGAAGCGGCGTTCATTGCGGCAGACGAACTCGGATTTATGTTTCAAATCGAACCGCCTTTATGGGACGGTTACGGATTAGTCGGCAGTTTGCCAAACAGGGCAAAATTTATTTTAGAAGAAGTTAACCGCATTGTTGACACCTATGGAAATCATCCTTCGTTTTGCCTGATGTCGATGGGAAATGAACTAGGCGATGGCAGTGATCCATATCTTGCTTATCTTGTCAGTTATCTGAAAAACAAGGATCCGCGACATCTTTACGCATCTACAACTCATCCGCCAAAGCAGGAACGTAAATATGATGATTATTTTGTTGGAGCAAATACAGATGCCGGACTTATCAGAGGATTAAAGATTTTCCAAGATTACCGCGAGCCGTTAAAGAAATTCAAACGGCCTGTAATTGCGCACGAAATTGGCCAACCGGCAATTTATCCAAGCTATAAACAAATTTCAAAATACACCGGTCATCTCAAACCTCGAAACCTCAAAGCATTTAAAAAATCACTTGAAGCTAATGGTATGCTTAATTTAGCGGATGACTTTCAAAAAGCTTCCGGCAAACAAGCGGTTGAGATTTATAAGGAAAACATTGAAGTTCAGTTACGGAATCCTTATATTGCCGGATTTCAAATGCTTGATCTCGTTGATTTTTCCGGGCAAGGAACAGCTTTAATCGGACTTCTTGATGTTTTTCTTGATTCCAAAGGATTAATAACTCCGGAAAAATTCCGCGAATTCTGTGGCGAAATCGTTCCGCTTATTCGCACAAAAGGTTTTACTTGGAATAATGATGAAACTTTTAAAGCTACTGCTGAAGTAGCTCATTATGGCAAAGAAGATTTGAAAGATGTAAAACCTGTTTGGGCAATAAAAACTAAAAACGGAAAAATTCTTGCCAAAGGTGAATTTAAGAAATTAGATATTCTGTCAGGAAAAACCACACAGCTTGGAGAATTTGAATTCAATTTCGACAAAATAAAAACTCCTCAACAACTTGTCGTAGAAATTTCTTTGGAGGGACGCTGTCCTCAGCGTCCTAAAAACATGCGCGGAAATAAGGTCGCCGAGGACGGCGACCCTCCAAAAGTGGCAAATTCCTGGAAAATTTGGGTTTATCCCACAAATCCAAGTGTAAAAACCCCAAATGGAGTTACAATAGTTAAAAAGTTTAACAATAGAACAAGGGAAATTCTTGAAAATGGCGGTAAGGTACTCTTGCTGCCTGATAAAGACACGTTTGTAAAAGCCGAACCTGCACGCTGGCATCCGGTTTTTTGGAGTTACCAATTGTTCAAATCGCAACCAGAAACTATGGGAATTTTATGTAATACAAATCACCCGGCTCTCGCCGAATTTCCAACCGACTTTTACGCTGACTGGCAATGGTATGACTTGCTTGAAAATTCAGAAGCTTTATTGATAGATGACACACCAACAAATTTCCGCCCGATAGTTCAGTTTGTTCCGGATTTTAACAACAACAAAAAATATGCCGCAATCTTCGAGGCAAAAGTCGGTAACGGTAAATTGATGTACTGTTCGATAGACTTACATAACAATCTTAACAAACGTCGTGAAGCAAAACAACTTTTGCATAGTTTGCTTGCTTATATGAACTCTGACAAATTCCTACCGAAAAACAAGGTCGCCGGGGACGGCAACCCTCCAGCAAATCAAATGGAGGGACGTTGTCCTCAACGTCCTAATTCACTTAACAAAAAAACTCTTGACAAAATCTTTGAATTGAGGCCGACGCCTCGAAAAGCCGAACCACCGAAAAATATAAAAAGCGCCGTGTTAAATATCCGCGCGGGCGTTAACGCTCCGTTTGCCAAACCGGAACAATGGACTGCT
>QMOL01000215.1 GCA_003648225.1 Chlamydiota bacterium | reverse complement strand
CTTTTTTGCTATAGAACTTCATGCAACTTTTTTCTTTTCTCTTTTGTCAAAGGCTCATTCTACTTTCGCACGCTGTTTTTTTAAAAATATCATTGGAGAAATTCCGACTATTTGCTTAAATTTTTTAGAGAAATACGCGCTGTCGTCAAAGCCGATTTTCATCGCTGTTTCAGTTACGTTAATTGACGGGGTTGTTTCCATAACACCAACCGCTTTTTCCACTCGTAATTTTATAAGAAAATCAATCGGCGATAAACCGGTTACTTTTTTAAAACAATACCGGAAATTACTTTCCGACATATCGGTCATTCGTGCAAGCAGACAGTTTGTGATACGTTTTTCGTAATTATTCTCCATATAATCAATTGCTTTACTAACTCTTAGAAGCGACATGGTATTTGCTGTTTGCTTTTTAGAAAAGTCCCGACATAATTTTATAATTAAAAACTCGAAAATCCGCTCTTTTGCTTCGTTATAGCCGGGTAATATATTAGCTTGTTCATCTCTAATGCCGTTCAGTAAATTCATTATTTCTTGAAGTTGTCCGGAATTGAGATGCAGTTTAGATTTGAACTGTTGATTTATCCGATAACGCGGCTCGTCAATAAAAAGCGCTTTAAATCCCGGCAGGTCTGCAAATTCTTTTTCTAAAGTTTCAAAATAATCGCGTCTGAAAATTATGTTTGCAATATTTAAATTGTCGAGCTCTTCGAATGTATGGCGATGCTTCCCGCGAATAACAAAAACATCTCCGCGCACCACCGGATATTTTTGCTCGTCAATTACATGAATCGCCGAACCGCCAAAAACAACAGCGAGCTCATCAAAGTTATGAACATGCAAAGGTTCTACTCGCTGATTAAGCAAAATAAAAAGTTCACATTTTGATTCGCCGAAATCATAATGTAATTTGTGAATCCCGTTTTCTTTTATATAGTATAATTTATTCATAATAGCAGTGCAATTTCACTCCATTACTCCATTACTCCATCATTCTTCTTTATCCAATTATAGCATTTTTAGACAAATATTACAAGAATTACGACATATATTTATAGATATTTGGTTTTTTTTATGATATACTATATAAAAATTATGAGTGCTCTCTATAAGAAAAAGGTCGATCGCTCAAATTTATATTTTTATTTCAACAATTTTTATTAATCAACTAACCAATGGAGAAAAATATGAAAAAATTCTTTTTATCAATGATGACTTTTTGCTTGTTCGCAGGTACAGCTATCTTTGCTGCGGATGGTACTTGGAACAATGCTGCTGGTGGCGCTTGGGAAACTGCTGGGAACTGGGTTGGCAATACTATTGCTGATGGCGCTGGAAATACTGCTACTTTTAATGCTGATACCGCTGCAGTTGTTGCAGATGCAAACCGTACTATTGGTGTTGTTAGCAAAAATTCAGCTAACGATATTTGGATTAATGGGGGACCTTTAATTCTTAGTGGTGGCACACCGGCAGTTGATGTTCCCGGCGGCAATCTTTATATGAACTGCGCTCTCGCAGGAAGTTCAGGTTTCGATAAAACCGGAGCCGGTTGGTTGGGACTTTATAACACTACTATTAGTGGCGATATTAATGTAAATGCCGGTTGGTTATGGCTTTTTTGGGCAGACGCTATTAAAAACGCTGATGTAAAAGTTAATTCCGGAACAGCTCTTGTCTTATGGGATGGTGTTGTAGCGAATGGTAAAAGTATAACTGTAAATAATGGTGGATTTATCCGTCCCTGGGATGGTACTGTTGGTATAAATGCGCCTTTAACATGCAACTATCCTGATACCGGCGGAAATACTTTTGCTGTTGAAGCAGTTGGTGCAGATGATATTATTAATTTAAATAGCAATATTACTTTAACAGCTAATACGGTAATGGCTACTACTGAAAATGGTGGTACAATAAATTTTAATGCTCCTATCAGCGGTGCTGCTAACTTGAGATTATTAGGTCGTTCTGCTATAACCAGTATTGGTGTTTTTAATTTTAATGCGCCTTGTACATACACAGGAAATACAGTTTTGTCAACTTGGGGAGCTAAACCCAGATTTGAAATGAGCGTGAATAATGCGCTTCCGTGCGGTAGCGGTGCTGATGAAGTTAAATTATTTGTAAGTTGGGGTAATGGTGCTCCTGCAAATGTTACGCTTGATTTGAATGACAAAACTCAACAAATTAACAAATTATTTGTAGCTATAAATGCAGACAGTGTCGGGCAAAAAGCAATAATAACCGGTAGCGATGCCGGTGTGCTTGAGATTACCAATGTGTTCACCACCTGGGAAGGTACAGCTGGAGCTTCAACCCTTGAACTTACCGGCGGAAAAATTATTTGTAATGGTCCTGGCTGTTCGCTTGGATTAAAAATGGTTATAACAAACGCCACTTTTATTAATAATGGCAGTTGGTGGGGTGCAGCTTTAGGTGAGTTTGAACTACAATCCGGCGCCAAAATCGGCGGAACTGGTATTCTTGGCTGGACAGGTGTTGCCGCTTCAAACCTTGTTATCACTTCCGGAGCAACTATA
Source organism: Chlamydiota bacterium (assembly GCA_003648225.1). Classification (GTDB taxonomy): domain Bacteria; phylum Auribacterota; class UBA3054; order UBA3054; family B51-G9; genus B51-G9. The sequence goes on along the minus strand of QMOL01000215.1, from coordinate 2,985 downwards.
ACTCCTGGAAACAGCATTGGAACAGTTGGTTGTTGGAATCTTGAAATGCAAGACGGTAGTGAATACGACTGGGAAGTCGGTGTTTCAGCTGATATGGTAGATGTTCGCGGCGATCTTGATATTTCTGCCGGCGGTATTACCGTAAACGTTATTGACGCCGGCTCGCCTAACGGTACTTATACTCTATTCGCAGTTACCGGCAGTATAAACGGCAATCCCGCAACTGATATCACTATGAACTACGCACCCACACTTTCCGGTACTGCTGCGTATCTTTCCGGAAATAACATTGTAGCAGATGTCGTTCCCGAACCTGCAACACTTGGTTTGCTGAGTCTTCTTGCTCTTGCATTTTTGCGGAGAAAATAGGAAAATATAGACGTTCAGCGGTGGACGTTAAACGTTTGGTAGCTAATTAAGCCGTCCCGAACTCCGGGGCGGCTTTTACCGAACAATAATAATGCTAAATTTGTTTTATTTTACTTTTGCATAAATAAGAAACGGCTTTGTGTAAGAATGAGTGGATAAAATCGTTTTAGACGCTTTTACTCATTCATTTTTACACAGAGCCTAAAAAAACAAATTTACTAACACATAACTAATAAATCAAAATGAAAAAGTTAACTATATTTATAACAACAATGATAATCGCTGTTTGCCTTTGTGCTGCTTCATCTCTTTTTGCAGCTGACGGCACTTGGAACGTTGATGCCGATGGCGATTGGTCAACCACCGGCAACTGGCTGGATGACAACATCGCTGACGGCGCAGGCAGCACAGCAAATTTCACTTATAATATTACTGCTGAGAGAGCTGTTACACTTGACTCTGCACGGACTATCGGTAATATAAATTTTGCTGATGGTGGCGGAATGGAAACAATTAATTTCAGAGTTATAGGTGGAAATACACTTACACTTGACAACAGCGGTTCGACACCGGTAGTTAATGTAACCAATTTGTGGGCTGGTTTTTTAGGTATCCCGCTATCCGGCAATAATGGTTTTGAGAAAACCGGTTCACCCGATGGTAGATTGTTTCTTGATCAAAACAATAGTATCAGTGGAACCGTTACTATAAAATCAGGATACGTAACCGCATGGAATGATAATGCGCTTACTAATGCAGATGTAGTTATCAATGGCGGTGTTCTCGAAATTGCTCCTGACAAAAACGCAAATGCTAAAAGTGTAACAGCAAACTCCGGTGATGGTAATTTGGGCTTGATTAAACCTTATCCGGGATTCGCTTGCGGATTAAACGCTCCTGCAACTTTAAACTATGCAGATGCCGGAAATACTTTTGCCGTAAATGTGGGTACTGATAGCCAGCTCAGCTTAAACGGTAATATTACTTTGGGTGCAAATACAGCAATGGCAATTACCGGCGGAGATGGAATCCTAAATATTAATGCTCCAATCAGCGGACCTCATAATTTAAGATTATTAGGTCGATGGGAAACCGACCATGTTAATACTTTCAATATTTACGCGCAATGTACACACGCGAGCAACACAACTTTTGAAGCATGGGGCGCAAATCCGCGTTTTGCAATGTGGGTTAATAACGCGATCCCTTGCGGTGGAGAAGATTCCACTCTTATATTACAGGTTGATAATAGTTCTGCCGACACAAGTGTTACGCTCGACTTGAGCGACACAACGCAAAAAGTCAACAAAGTTACTATTAGCATTGATGGCTCTCAAGATGGTCATTATGTTGAAATTACGGGAGATGATGACGCCGTTCTTGAAATCACAAATTCATTTTGGACTTGGGAAGCTGTACCGGGAAATACTGTTATTAAACTAACAGGCGGGAAAATGATCTGCAATGGTCCGGGATGTTCTCTTTCGTCAAAAATGATTATTAAAGATGCGGTTTTTATTAATAACGGAGGATGGTGGGGCGGACCAAACGGCGAGTTCGAACTGCAATCCGGCGGGAAAATCGGCGGCACAGGATTCCTCGGCTGGGAAGGCGGCGCCGCAGCCAATCTCGTTATCCCGGCAGGCGCGACTATTACTCCCGGGAACAGTATCGGCACAGTCGGCTGTTGGAATCTCGAAATGCAAGACGGAAGTATGTATGATTGGGAAGTTGATGCAGGTCCTGTTTCCGATTTGGTTGATGTTAGAGGACTTCTCGACATTTCCGCCGCGGCAGAGAACAGCATAACTGTGAATGTTTCCACAATTGGTGCAATTGATGAATTTGATATAAACACGCTTTTTTATACCGCAGGCGGAACTGATGGTATTTCCGGAAACACAAACTCAATTTTCCTAAATTATGAAATTGGAGTTACCGGTCCGCAGCATCCGTACATCGATGCAAATACAAACATGGTTGTTAGTGGGATTATAGTTCCTGAACCTGCAGCACTCTTTTTACCGATTTTAATCGGTTTATTTTTTTCGCGGAAAAATAAATAAGCAAAAAATAATGGCGGCGCGCTTGGCGTGCCGCCGTATTGTTGCAGTAATTAAGTAATTTGGTCTTTGGATTTACGAGTTACGATCTTCCGACTTTTGCTCGGCGAGGTATTAAATGATTCTGTCATTTTTTATAAATTCCGTGAAAATTCCCGCGATACGCTTCGCTATCGGGGCAAGCGTGTTTTTTGTTTTTTTATTCACAAAAATTTCCAAACAATATCGTGCGAGCGTTATCGTTTGCATTTCCTATTTAATTCTTCTAAAACACTATGAAATTATGAAAAACTTTTGCTTTACTATACTACTTCTTTTATGCTCATTCTCTTATGCAAACATTAATTGGATTGCAACTGCCTTCGGCGGCGACGGCTTCAGCTGGGCTGATTCTTATAATTGGTCAACTACAAATCTGCCAACTTCTTCCGACATTGTCGAAATTCGCGGAGATTACGATTCTTCTTGTCCCGTTGTGCAATCGGCAACTATCGCTAACCCCTTTGGAATCTGGTGCGGATACGGCACGGCTAACGGAACGCCTACTGTTTCT
>QMOL01000214.1 GCA_003648225.1 Chlamydiota bacterium | reverse complement strand
TGAAGCTCCGTATTTCTTTGACGTTTCATCACTTATGCCTACAGATTATCTTTACGTCAGAATAGGTGACGCTTCGGAAAATAACGGCTTTGGCGCGCGAGTGTGGAACGCGCTTATAACGACAAAATGTTACCCTTATTTTTATGCCGGCGGGCGTGAACCGAGAGGTTATGGCGGAAACGGCGACCAGCAATGGCTTTATAGAAAAGATCAGACAAGCGACTCTGCTAATAACACAGGTCGATTTGCCGATGGTCATCAAAAAATAATTTATAAATTTGATTTGCCGGATGATAATGATGAGTGCTGGCTGCACACACGAATTGCGAATGAATATCTGCTTGAAATATCGACAAATAATAATTTTACAACTATCGACCTTGTTGTAAGCAATAATCCAGGCTCACGCAATATTGTGTTTTTACAATTACCACTTAAAAGTGTCCTCGCAAAAACGGACGATAATTTAATTTATGTACGGCTAGGCGATAGCAACCCCGATGACGGTTGGGGAAGTAACCCAATGGATTTCTGGATAAGCCCACACCCCGTTACCGCAACAAACACGCTCGTTGAACCATGCACAGAAACAGAATTGCTGTACCTTTGGTACAACAATGGAACGATTTTTGAAGGTAACGGTTTTCGCTTTGCTGATATGAGCAGCAAATTTACTTATCGGATGAATTTCGCCGCCGCCGCAAATTTGGAAATCTCAATTTATAACGAATTCCTCGTTGAGGGCTCAAGCAATGATACCGATTGGGTAACATTATTTAACGCGGGAAACAATCATCAGGGCTTATCTGTCCTCTCATTCGATCCATATACGGGTATCGCAAGCGGGGATGGTGCCGTAGCCGGTACACACAAGTTTTGTTCTGATAAAAATAATTTGTTTTTTCTGAGAATTGGCGATTGCGATCGGTACGACGGCTGGGGCGGTAATCTGCAGAGTGTAATGATTAATGTCGTACCGGAGCCTTACTACTTATTATTCATAATTTCTTACTTCTTAATTATTAATTTTAGAAAAATTAATACTTTATGAAAAAGGGGATTTTAACTATTTTTCTGATTTTTACTTCACTATTTATTAATTATTAACAGAATAATAAAGAAATAAAAACCAATTGACAAAACAGTTGAAACGGCTGGCTTGGCATAGATTATTATACCCCACGATTAAAGTCTGCCATAGGATAAATAAAATAAAAAAATTAAAATAAAAGATTTGTATTAAAAAATTGTTATGAAAAGATTAAACTCTAAAATATTAATTGCTACTTTGGCTATTTGTACACAGTGCTTTTCCGCGGTTATCATTAACGAAATCGCTGCCGCTACGTCAGACAGAAATCTGAACTATGCTGATTCAGAATATCCTACCGTGGGGTCAGGTGTTCCATGGACAAATGTTGGTTTTGATGATTCATCATGGAGAAGCGGCGCGTGTCCAATCGGTTTCGGAGTCGGCGGCCTCGTAACGGTGGTTAATATTCAAGGCAAAGCTCTCACGTATTACATTCGGCAGAAATTTATTGTTTCCGCAGCTGACGCGGCAAAAACCGGCGACCTCCATTTGCATATTGATTATGATGACGGGTTCATCGCGTTTGTGAACGGCAAAGAAATTGGAAGAAGAAATATGGGACCTAAAAACGGCTTCGGATTTCATGACCAAGTATCTTATAACGGTGTCATGGCAGATGCTAAAAAAGACTGCTATTCTCCAAATGCTTCCGATTATCTTGTTGAAGGGACAAATGTTATTGCCGTTCAGGTTCATAATAATAATATCAATAATCCGGGTATGGTAGTCTCACCTGACCTTTATATCGTTTCCTCTCCCGAAATACAAATTGTTAACCATTCCGGTATTTGGAAATATTTCGTTGGATATTCTGAACCGTCAGGCGGACTTGTTGACCCGCGCCTCAATAACGAAGAAACAAATTTTGTCGCAACGGCTTGGCGCTTCGCGGACTTTGACGATAGCTTGTGGAGCAAAGGTCAGGGCGGACTCGGTTATGGCGACGGTGATGACGCGACAATTGTTAATATTCAAAATGTTGCCTGGTCGCTTTACATCAGGCAAACATTTACCGCAACTCCGACAAATGCCGCATTAACTCTCACAGTCGATTATGATGACGCGTTTATCGCTTACTTGAACGGTCATGAGATCGCGCGAAGAAATATAGGCTCAGCTGGCGATGAAACCGCGCATAACCGCCCGGCAGACACTTTACACGAAGCGGGAACTCCGGAAATAATTAATTTACCTGATGCCGGACAATATTTAATTAGCGGAGCAAATATTTTTGCAATTCAAACTCATAATTATAATTTCGGCAGTACTGATTTGACAATAAAAGGTGATTTGGCAATTGCCGGCGCTTCGGAAAATCTTGTTTATTATACGAATATCTGGAGTTATTTTATCGGCAGAACAGAACCGAAAGAAAACCCGGTTTCAGATGATGAATTTGATGATGATTTCCTCGACTGGATAGAACTTTACAACAATGGCACAACTACAGTTTATCTGAACGGATGGTCATTAACAGATAACAATTCGAAACCTGATAAATGGATTTTTCCTGATGTGTCTATCGCTGCCGGAAAATATCTTGTAATTCTTTGCAGCGGGACTTCTGTAAAAGAATCACCGTATAATCATTTACAGACAAATTTTAAACTTTCTAAAGAAGGTGAATTTCTCGGCTTATACGACAATTCTTCACCAAGAAATTTTGTGAGCGGCTTTTCTCCTGAATACCCTTCACAAGACTTTTTCCATTCTTACGGCTGGAATCAGGCGAGTAATTCATATTTGTATTATTCAATCTCAACACCGGGAAAACAAAATGATAATAAAACTTTCAATGAAGTAGTTTCGATTCCGATGATAGATAAAGATCCCGGCTTCTATTCGCAGGATATTACTGTAACTATAACTTCCGCAACACAAAACGCGGAAATAAGATATACAACTAACGGCAGCGAGCCGACGGAAAACAGTACCTTGTATTCCACGCCATTGCCTTTCAATATCACAACCGTTTTGCGCGCTCGAGCATTTAAACAAAATTGTATTCCTTCAAAAACAGCTACACGAACTTTTATTTTATACGCGTATGACTTTGTAAAAGATGTTCAAGTTGTTTCAATCGTCGGTGATACCGAAAAATCAATATTTAAACCGAACGGCGTTACGTCAATTGTTGGCGGCGAATGGACCGGAAAATATAATCTCTGGTACGCAAAAACTGTTGATGATTTTAATATTCCTATGAGACGTGGCAGACCTTATGAACGGCCTGTTTCAGTTGAATTTATCAATTATAATGCCGGAACAACTAAACAAATCGATTGCGGTTTGAGACTCGCCGGTGCGGGACGACATCAGTATCAACTTCAGGATATGTCCGGTAGATGGGATGAATGGACATACATTAACAAGCCGCAATTTAATTTCTTTTTCCGAAGTGATTATGGTGAAAGCACTTTAAAATTTCCTCTGATTCCTGATTTCGATGTAACAAAGTTTGACAGCATTCGTCTCCGTGCAGGTAAAAACGACTGGAAAAATCCGTTCATTAATGACGAACTCGCGAGAAGAACCGTTATTGAAATGGGACAGCAGGGCAGTAAAGGATTCTTAACCTGGCTTTACGTTAACGGAGAAAGAAAAGCTTATTATAATCTTGTTCAGCGATATGATGAAAGATTTTTTCAGGAAGCGTATAACAGTAACAAAGACTGGGATATAATTAATCAAAATTGGTACATGATCGGACATGATGAAGTAGTTGAAGGGGATACTGTCGAGTGGGACAAATTTCTGGAGTTCATTAATACTACCGATTTAAGTGTATTAGCAAATTATGCCGATGCAATGAGGCAAATCGATGTTACTAATTTCGCGGATTATATTATGCTCGAAACTTATAGCGGAAATTGGGATTGGCCGAATAATAACTGGTTCGCCGCGCGTGAACGTTCAGAAAACGGAGTCTTTAGATTTTTCGTTTGGGATGGCGAAGGCTGCTTTGCAACTCCAATCGATACGGATAACTTTAATGAATATCCTCCATGGCGGCCTGACGGAGGATACGGTTTGAATGGCGAGAATTGCCCCGTTGCGCAAGTTTATCGCAGTTTAAAAGCGAGTCCTGAATTCAGATTGCTTTTTGCCGACAGAATTCAAAAACACTTTTTTAATAACGGCGTTATGACAGAAGCAAAACTTACTGAAGGATGGGAAAAACTCGCCGTTAAAATGAGAGTGATGTATGATTCTTATTTCGGAGGCGCGCTTAACGAAAGAACAAAAGATGTTTGGATTCCTCAACGCCGTTCTTATATTTTCCAGCAGTTTACTGCCGAAAATCTATGGTCAAATTTTGAAGCTCCTACGTTTAATCAGCTGGGGGGAAACATCCCCGCCGGTTTTGATGTAGTGCTTCATAATCCTAATTTTGCAGGAGATATTTATTATACAACCGATGGTAGTGACCCAAGAGCATTTGGAGGCGCAATTGTTGGCACAAAATACACTTCTCCAATTCATCTAACTAAAACAACTCAAATAAAAGCACGGGTTTACGACCCGGGACCAAGCAGCATAAGCCCCCTTGGCGAAGCGACTTTTTCCGTTACAGGTGCTCAGCAAATTGTTGTTTCAGAAATAATGTACCATCCCTCAGGCGGCTCGGATTATGAATTTATAGAACTTAAAAATATCAGCGGTGCTGCACTCGATATTTCTGATGTGTCCTTCGTTGACGGAATAACTTTCTCATTCGCGGGAAGTAAAGTTACGGAACTTCAAAATGAAGGCTACGTAGTTGTTGTGAAAAGCAATGCTGTGTTCGCGACTATCTATAACACTAACGATATTCTAATCGCCGGTGAGTTCGCCGGAAAATTAGCCAATAACGGAGAAAAAATCGAACTGAAAGGGGCTGCCGGTGAAACTTTACTCGCGTTTACTTATAGTGACCAATGGTATCCTACAACAGATGGCGATGGCTACTCACTCGTTATTGCAAATCCGTATCAATCTACAAATTTATGGAACTTGAAAGATGGGTGGCGGGCAAGCTATTTTACAAATGGTTCACCGGGTAAAGCGGATGTCCCGGAGCCTTTCTTAATTTATAATTTATTATTTATAATTTATTTCCAAATGTTATTTGCTGACCTCTTCTGCAGCCGCCGCCATTGACTGCGGTCGAAGATCCGCCATAGGTGGAATTAATTCAGCCCTCAGCGATGGCGGTTACAGCAGGCGGATATGGAGTATAACTTATCTAATTTCGATTAATTTCTTTAGACAGCTTTTGCCGATCAATCCCGAAAATTTCCATGCACCCAAGTGAGTGTTTTTTTGTTGACAAATAAATAAATAAAGATTATAATAATTAAAATTGTTTTCTTCTATATCCCTTTAATTGAGAGGTTATGTGCTTTCAACATTTTAAATAAAGGAGGTTCTATGAAAACATTTCTTAATTTCACAAAACATTTTTTCGCC
>QMOL01000213.1 GCA_003648225.1 Chlamydiota bacterium | reverse complement strand
GCTGCAGGGAAGCTATGGATTAACGAAGATGACACGAGAACATATTTATGTGCTAATCCTGAGAGGTATGATTTTGGGAATATAAAAAACTTACAGGAAAATTGCTGGATTTATAATAGACATTTCGCGCGTGTCCTTCCAAAAAGAATGGGTACCTGGTATATGGATCTGTTTGGCAAAGGATGGCTTAACTCTACAGGTATTTGGAACCATATTTCTAAACTTTATAAAATTTACGAATCTCAATTGAATGTTACTTCTTCATGGTGTCCTGAAGTGGCAGTTATTATTGATGAAAGAAGCCCTTTCTTCCTCGCGTGCAATAACAAATTGACAAATCCTTTGTATTCCGGACTGCGATCACGACTATACAGAATGGGAACCCCTTTCAGTCTTTATCTTTTATCGGATGTGCTCGACGGTTCGGTTAAACTGCCAAAAGTGAATATTTTTCTCGGGGCTTGGTATCTTAAGAAAAACGAACGCGCGAAACTAATTTCAGCTTTACAAGAAAAAACTGCTGTCTGGTTTTATGGCGCGGGATATATGGATGAAACCGGCGCTTCAAAAAATAATATTTCCGCCCTGACAGGTTTTTCATTTAAAGAACGTCATAATAAGAACCCTGAAATCAAGTTTGTTAAAAATAAAAAATGGAATTATAATCTCACAGGTAAAACTTTTAGCCCCCCGCTTTTCGGCGGAATGGATATCACTAATGTTTTTCAAACCTATAACCAGATGATTAATGGCGGCTATAAAATCCAATGGGCAATTAATAAAAGAAAAAATGTTACTCCTCTCGCTACCTTTGATGATGGAACAATCGGTCTCGCTGAAACTGAATACGCGGGGTTTAATTCTGTTTATTGCGGGATTACAGGGCTTCCAGTTCAATTTTTTCGAAATATTTTGAGAAATTCAGACGTGCATCTTTACATCAATTCCGATGATATGATTGAAGCAGATAAACATTTTCTCGCAATAGGTGTTTACGATAAAAAAACGGAATGTATAAATCTTCCGAAAAACAAATATTTATTTAATATTCTTGAAAAAAAGAAACTGTTGCCGGTTAAAAATGTGATTAATGATAAGTTCCAAACAGGCGAAACTAAACTTTATTGGATTCTAAACTCAAATCACAAACCTAAAATCACAAATCATAAATCACAAATCATAAATCGTAAATAATTATTACTCTATGAATCCTTCTCTGACTTGTAAGGTAAAAAATCATCTCGGTGAACCTACTCTTTTCATCAATGATGAACCTACTGTTCCATTCATGTTTTATGGATACGCGGCGCAAATCGGTGTCGACTTCAATTTTATTAATCAGGCGAAATTAGCAAAAGATGCCGGGGTTCATATCTATACTATTCCTGTTGAGTTTGTCTGGAAAACAGAAGGTGTGAAGCCGGTCTATTCAACCCTCCATAATATTGTTGATAGTAATAATCCTTATGCATCGCTCAATAAAATTATCAGAAACATAATTCAATTCGATTCGGAGGCTTTGATACTCCCGCGTTTTTATCTTCATCCGCCTTTGTGGTGGATTAAAGAGAATCCGGATGAAACAATGATTTTCAGCGACGGGAAAAGCGGACGAGTAAGTATAGCATCGGAAAAATGGAAGGTTTATGTCGAAAGGAGTTTAATAGCTTTCGTAAATCATTGTGAAGAAAAGTTCGGTAACCATATCATAGGTTATCATCCCGCTCTTTTAACTACTGATGAATTTTTTTATGATCGCGCGTGGGAACCGGTCTTTTATGGATTTGAAGAGCCACTGAGAAATGGCTTTGTTAAATGGCTGCACGGAAAATATAAAACTCCTAAATCATTGCAGCACGCGTGGGGAAATAGTGAAATTAACTTTGAAAACATAACTCTGCCTACTGTTGAACAGCGTGAAAAATCGGGAACCGGTTTTTTTAGAGATCCTGTTAAAGATAAATTTGTCATCGATTTCTACGAATATAAAAATTCCTTGGTCGCAAATACTATTGAGTTCTTCGCAAAAATAATAAAAAATGAAACCAATAAAAATAAAATCTTCGTCGCCTTCTACGGGTACTCTTTCGAACTTTCAGCTATACCGATGGGCATTCAATCCTCCGGCCACCTCAAACTTGAACAAATTATAAAATCACCTTATGTTGACGCTATATGTTCGCCAATCAGCTACTTTAATAGAGGCGAAGGCGGTATCGGCGCTTTCATGGCTCCGGTGGATTCAATTCGTAAGGCAGGGAAACTTTGGATTAATGAAGATGATACACGAACGCATTTATGCAAAGTATCGGGGCAGGAACCTTTTGGCGTTTTAAAAAATCTGTCGGAAACGTTAAGCGTTCATCGACGGAATTTCGCGCGCATTATGCCAAGAAGAATAGGTACCTGGTATATGGATTTGCTTAATAGAGGGTGGCTTGATTCTAAAAAAATCTGGGAGCAAATAGCTGAATTAAAAAAAATATATCAAAAAAAATTGAGCGTTAAATCTTCTTTTAGTCCTGATGTCGCTGTCATTGTTGATGAAAGAAGCCCGCTCTTTCTTGAATGTAATAACAAATTAACTCGGCCGCTGTATTATAGCTTTAGATCCCAATTCTACAGAATGGGCTCCTCTTTTAATTTGTATCTTTTATCGGATGTGCTTGAAGGTAAAATAAAACTTCCGAAAGTTAATATTTTTCTGGGAGCCTGGTACTTAGAAAATAATGAACGCGAAAAATTGATCTCAATATTGCAAAAGAAAACCGCAATATGGTTTTATGGCGCGGGCCTTTTGGACAAAACAGGCGCTTCAAAAAACAATATGTCGAAATTGACCGGCTTTTCATTCAAAGAACTTCATAATAAAACACCAAGAATTAAATTCCTGGAAAATAAAAAATGGAACGATAAACTTAAAAATAAATTTTTCGCTCCGGTTGTTGACGGCTCATTTAACGATAAAAATATTTTTCAAACTATTGAAAAAGAAATCAGAGAAAATTACGAAAAAATATGGGCGGTTGATAATGAAAATGTTACACCGCTGGCAGTTTATGATGATGATAATATCGCTCTCGCGGTTACAAATAAATTGGGGTATAATTCGATTTATTGCGGCATCCCGGGTCTGCCTGCTCAGTTTTTGAGAAATGTAATTAAAAATTCAGGCGCCCATCTTTATCTCAATTCTAACGAAATTATGGAGACAGATGATAATATCCTCGCGGTTGGCGCTTACGACAAAAAAGTTGAGAGCATTAATCTTGATTCTAATAAATATTTATTTAATTTTTTTGAAAATAAAAAATTATTGCCAAAAAACAATGTCGTTAAAGATGAATTTCAAGCCGGCGAAACAAAACTCTATTGGATTTTGAACGCAAATAAGAAAAATATGTTAAATACAAAATAAAAAGGATGATTAATATGAATATGCACTTGATTGACTGGCTGATTGTCGCTGTCGTTTTTTTTGTCGTAACATGGGCGGCAATATTAACAAAAAAATATACAAAAAGTGTCGCAGACTTTCTAGCCGCTAATCGATGCGCGGGAAGATACCTCATTAGTATCTCTCAGGGTATGGCCGGCTTGGGCGCTATAAGCGTTGTCGCCTCGTTCGAGATGTACTATAATGCAGGCTTTACAGCCTTGTGGTGGTCGCTGCTGATGACACCGCTTGTACTTTTTATCTCTCTTTCAGGATTTGTTATATATCGTTACCGCGAAACTCGCGCGTTTACCATGGCACAGTTTTTTCAAATTCGTTACAGCAAATCATTGCGTATTTTTGCCGGAATTCTCGTTTGGACATCCGGAATAATTAATTTCGGGATTTTTCCCGCTGTCGGCGCTCGATTCTTTATCTATTTTTGTGGACTGCCGGACCATTTCAAATTTATCGGAATACGGGTTTCTACTTTCTCAGCTCTGATATTTCTATTGCTAACTGTTGCACTGTTCTTCGTTTTTCTCGGCGGGCAAATTGCGGTGATTGTTACTGATTTTATTCAGGGAATGTTTAGTAATATCATCTTTATGGTCATTATTATTATTATTTTCTTTATGTTCGATTGGTCAACTATTATCAATACTTTAATTACCAGCGCTCCCGAAAACGCTTCGTTAGTGCATCCGTTTCATACAACTAAAGTAGATGATTTCAACTTCTTCTTTTTTATCATTAGCGCCTTATTGGCTGTTTACGGCACTAACGCGTGGCAGGGAGCCCAAGGATACAGCTGCTCGGCTAAATCGGCTCATGAAGCTAAAATGGCAAATATACTCGGCTCGTGGAGAGTTATCGCGCAAACCCTTTTTATGGTCCTGCTGCCAATCGCCGCTTATGTAATACTGCATAATCCCCATTTCATGAATGTTGCTGCACAAGCTAAAACGGCAATCGCGGGCGCAGGAGCTGAAAATCCTCAAATAGGCGAACAAATGACCGTGCCGATTGTGCTTGCGAAATCATTACCGGTTGGGGTTATTGGTCTTCTTTGCGCGGCGATGGTTTGTGCGTTTATATCCACACATGACACTTATCTTCATTCCTGGGGGAGTATTTTTGTTCAGGATGTTATTCTTCCATTCAAAAAAAAGCCGTTCGCGCCAAAAACGCACATCTGGGTCCTTAGATTTTCGATTCTGTTTGTTGCGGCTTTTATTTTCGCGTGGAGCCATTTGTTCCGACAAAGTCAGCATATTCTTATGTTCTTTATTATTACAGGCGCTATTTGGATGGGAGGGGCAGGAGCGCTCATTATAGGCGGTCTCTACTGGAAAAGAGGGACTAATGCCGCCGGGTTCACAGCCTTAATTGTCGGGTGCGTTATCTCATTGATTGGTATTGCTTTACAACAGTCTTGGGCAGGGCATCTCTATCCGTGGTTAGTAAATAATGCCCCTGATTTCTTGAATAGTATGAATCACGTTATTGAAGGTATCGCTTCGCGCGTGCCGGGAATTAACTGGAATATTAATCCTGAAAAATTCCCGATCGATAGTAGATGGATGAGCCTGTTCACTGTTATCCTTGCTGCATCGTCTTACGTAGGTATCTCATTGTTCGAATGGCTTGTTCTTAAAAAGCCGGCGTTTAATATGGACCGAATGCTTCATCGCGGTGAATTCGCTGTGAAAGGTGATCATCAGCAGGAAGTTGTCCGCCCGCCGACCGGTTTTCGCGCGTTGCTGCCTTCTAAAGAATTTACTTTTGGCGATAAATGTATTTATTACGCACAGATGTCGTGGACAATTATCTGGTTCGCTATCTTTCTTATCGGTACTATTTATAACTTGACTCACGATGTTTCTACAGCTTCATGGGCGAATTTCTGGAAATGGTATGTTCGCATCTTGGCTGTAATCGCTTTCGGTACCGTTGTATGGTTCCTTATCGGCGGATTGTTCGATTTGAAAAAAATGTTCAATACACTTCGTGTCGCTAAACGTGACGCGCGCGATGATGGCGTGGTTGTAGGTCATCATAATCTTGCGGATGAACCGGTGAAAGGCAGTGAGCAGTAGGCAGTGAGCAGTGAGCAGTAGGCAGTGAGCAGT
>QMOL01000212.1 GCA_003648225.1 Chlamydiota bacterium | reverse complement strand
TTTTATATCAAGATTACTTCCTGGAAGCGATACCCATAAACCTAATTTACTCCCCTGCTCAACTATTTTCTTTCGAATCCCTTCAAGTCCGTGAGGCAACCTGTCTTTTCTGTATCCCCAAACTGATTTTTTCTCCTGCCAGCCGTCATCTACAACAAAAACATCAAACATATACTCATAAGGAGAAAGTCCTTTATGTAGTTGCTCAACCGTTTCATCAATATTTTTTTCCGTAAGTTCATTCTCCCGCATGTGACACCATGTATTAAATAAGCTTACGGATTTTATAGGCCGACGAATACTTTTTACATATTCATTCATAACTTCACGAATCTTCCATACCGGTGCCGCACCGACAATCATTGTTTGCAAATCAAAAAAATTCTTGCCGAATTTATTCCCGGGATATTGTCGCAAAATCACTTCTCCATTATTTTGTATTCCCTTTGAATACGGGTGTTCAAGCCCTACAAACCAACTTTTATTTATAAATACAGGCTGTCCTTTCCCGCCCAGTTCGGTTTTGCCGCACTTTTCCCATCTAATCTGATCACAGGCATCAATAGCTAATTCTTGCTTCGATAAAGATTTTAATGAAATCTTTCTCCTTATCCACGGCTCATTTTCCTTAGCGGTAAAATTCAATCTTATTTTGCAGTTTAGTTCCGGCTGCACCAAAACAAAAGTCTTTGAGTGCAAACCGCGAATTAACCATGCCGCTCTGCAATATTCAGGCGTAACATAAACACCATCACGAACAATATAAGGCGGATATTTGTCCGATGCCTTTTGATTTTCAGGTGACCAACCGATAGAACTCGCATGACCAATCCGCATAATAAAATCTTCACCTGCAACTTTCAATATCTCTCCGGTTATTTTATTTTTCAAATAAGCCGTTTTTAATACACTGTTGCTTACAACCAACCGCCATTCAATTTTATTATTGCCAACCGTATATTCACCGTCGGTAAGCGGAGCGTATCGCCACCAAATGAAAGTCAAAGCAATGACAACCAATAAAGTTCCGACTATTCCAACTATTTTTTTAATATTCATTTTTTAATTATTTCATTTTACAATTCACAAATTTTGTCGGTTGGGCATCATAATCAGCAGCATGCCAAACAAAATTACTATTAGTTATCTCTTGTAACAATATCGGGGTCTCTCACTAAAATATCCTCTGCTCCCGCAGTTTGGACTCTACAAGATAAATTCGATGAATATCATCTACATTAAAGGTTATCGAACCTTGTTCCTTTTTACTGGATATTTCTTCCAGCATCACATCCGAAAATTCCCCTGTTGTTGCAACACCTCCATATCCAAGATGAAGATAAACCGTTGCAGATCCTGTTACTAAATTTGTAAAAACAAGCTCCTTTTTCCAAAATTTATTATATTCACTCATCCAGACAATTTGTTTTTCTTTTTGAGGAGGCAGATAAATTGCTATCCTGCCTCCAAATATTTTTGACTTGTCATTGCCAAGTGAACGGACGGTCCCGCTTAAACGATAAACAGTTCCGGAAGTCAATGAAGCTGTTTGACTAATCCCCAACAATTTTCTATTCGGATTTTCTATTCTTACCGCGTGAGAAAAACTATTGTTATTTTTTATATCAACGATTTTTATATTATCAGGAGTCTTCTTCGCGTTTCGCCATAAATGCCATCCCATCATTCCGTCATCCAAATCACCATTTTTCAACAAGTTGATTTTCTTTTTTTTAACAAAACTTTTCTTTATATTTACGACATGAGAACTTTTAATATTTTTTTTATTTAAATCCGCACTTTTTTCAGTTTTGTTTTGAAAACTCCGAGTTTTCACTTTTTTATGCTCGTTCTTTAAAATAAGTTTTGCGGTAAAGTCATTACTCATTTTCCTTGGCAGGTAAAAATATCTATATGCAAATATCCCACTTACAATCAAAACCACCGCTATTCCAATATTTATTTTTTTCATCTCTTAAAAATGTTTATTAATTTTTTAGATTTATTACTTTGTTATTATTGTAAGATTATATCAGAAAGAGGAGGAATTTTCCATTAGACACAATGGCTTAACTGCTTCAACAACTATTTCTTCTTCGATTCTTAAAAAATTAAAAATATAACTTACAGGTAAGAAAAACAGACTCATCACTTTTAATAAAAAAGAATCCGCGGTGATTTTATCGCCAACTCCAATTAACATGAAAAAATTATACGCAAGCCACCAGGAAGGTGTGTTTCTATAAATTCTCTTAATCTCAAAACCTGACTTTTTAAGCAAATATGCTAAACTTCCTCTACTAAAAATAATTACATGTTCCGATGGCCAGGCAGATACGGATTTACCGCGCAAAAGTCTTAATGAAGCTGAATCAGCATTAGGAGTAAAAATAATTATTTTTCCGCCCGGCTTAAGCATTGTCATTATTTTCCCAAGAAACTCTGAAAAATTTCCAATATGCTCAATTACATTATCCAGTCTGATAAAATCGAATTTTTCTTTTTCATTTGATTCAAAAAAATCTCCACAAGTAAATTTTTCTCCATCATTGATTCTTTTAGCAAAATCTATTGCGCGAGCTGAACTGTCTATACCGAAAACTTCCACCCCGCGTCTCTTAAGAAATTTTGTCTGCAAACCTATCCCGCAGCCAATATCAAGAAGTTTATCTCCAGCTCGTCCTTCACGCGGAAATCTTATATGAGAAAATCCGCTTAACAAACCATATATCCAACACGCGAATGTTCGATACCACTTTCTCTTTAACTTTTTTATAAGTTTTTCATAAGTATGCCGATATCGCTCATCATAATCTTTGATTTGGGTAATAGATGCAATGGGAGAATTCACATAAAGTGAACCGCACAACGCGCATCGCACATAACTTGACGGAACGGTATTTTTTGTTCTGTGATTATCAGCCGGAAATTTATCAACAATTTCATCTCCGCCGCAACACGGACATTTACATTTTATAGATTCACAATTCACAAATTAATTATCCACTTTTTTGATTTCACCTCAATCTCCATTTGAATTTCAAAAAACCAAGCCAAGCCATTTTTAACAACAGCCATCCACCGCTAAAGCGGCTGATATTAGTTTCTCCATAAGTTCTTGATTTATATTTTATTGGAAGTTGAACAGTTTTTAAACACAATTTAGCGGCGCCAAAAATTAAATCAAAATCTCCATACGGATCAAAATCTCCAAAATAATTTCTGCTCCACGCAATTTTATCGTAATCTCTTTTTCGCAAAACTTTTGTTCCACAAAGAGTGTCTTTGTAATTCTGTCCCAAAATATATGTAAATATTAAACTGAAAAACTTGTTGCCATATATATTTAATAAACGCATCGCCTGATCCTCCATAGGATAAACCAGCCGCACTCCATTTATAAATTCACCTTTGTTTTCCGCAATTGCTTTGTAAAACTTCGGCAATTCCTCGGGCGGCATCGTAAGATCAGCATCAAGAATCATTAAAATTTCTCCCTCGGCAAGTTTAAACCCCTTTCTTACCGCATCGGCTTTTCCCATATTATCCTGCTTGGCAATTTTAATTCTCTTTTCAGGATACTTTTCTTTAATACGAACAATCTCTTCCCAAGTATCATCATTCGACCCGCCCTCAACAAAAATAATTTCCATCCACTCTCCCATATCAGGTGTCCGATTAATTGCCGCTTCAATATTTCCGGCTTCATTTCGTGCCGGAACAACTATGCTAACCGAAGGTTTATAATTTTTATCTGCAGGAAAAATCGGTCGCGCGACAATGAACTGCGCAACAGTTAAATGTTTGATCAACGGCAGTTTAGCCACAAAACCATTAAATAATTCACTGAGCAGCGGAATATAAACCGGTAAAAGCATAAACCCTTCTTTATGAATTATTTCATAACCGGATAGTTCAAGCAAATTAATCATATCAGCGTTAGAAAGCCAGTTCTGACGCGGCTCCTTTTGCTTCAATCCCAGCCATTTCGCAATACGAAAAACCGGTTCCCAAACAAAATTATAAAAATTAATTACTAAACGTGTATGCGGCGTCATCACATCACGCAAATTTTCAAACGCCTTTTGAATATCATTTAAATAACCGATTGTATCAGACAAAACAACATAATCAAACTTTCCCTCATATGTAAAATCTTCTACATCTGCACTCGCAAAATCAAGATTGTCATTCGATGAGAAATCTTGTTCGGCTATTTTAATCGCTGCTTGACTAACGTCTATTCCAAACCCGTGTGATGGATTTAATTGCGAGATTAATTTGCCCGTGCTGCAACCGGCTTCAAGTACTTTTTGCTTTTCCGGAATAAAAAATCTGTAAATTTTTGATAAAGATTTATGATAATATCTATTCTTTCGCCGCCAGACATTACGTTCCAATGCGAGAAAATCAAATTTTGTTTGTAAATTAGTATCCATAGTCTGCTATTTTATAAACCCGATCGGCGTAATGAAATTTGTCTCGATAAAATTGCTGTAATAAACAAAAGCAGGCATACCGTTAATAACTGAAGTGATATTACCGCTACTCCAAAAGAAATGGTAGTTGCCCAATTGGGAAAAGCATACTTGGGTACAAAAATCCGAAGCATAAATGATGTCAAAACTAAAATAATACCGAAAAACATCGGAATCGATGCCACCTTTGCGACTCTTATTGAAACATTTATTAAATGCGGAAGTATCGAACGCAAACCATGCACAAATAATCCCTGATATCCAATCTTTGATTTGCCGTCTATTCTGCTTAACCGTTTTATTGGAATACGCTTGAGTTCTGATATTAAAGGTAAAGCAAGACTATACGTAATACCAAAATGAGGTGAATGACTTATGTGATTGGCTATATCTTTATTGTATGCAGCAAAATTACCGAAATCAGGTTTTATACCGGTTAAATAATAAAATCCCTTTTTGTATAAAAAATATAAACTGCCGAATGTTTTTCCTTCAGGCCTCTTACCAATCCGTTGCGCTACGGAAATTCCATTCCCTTCTACACTCTCAAGTAACCTCTTTATTTCCTTAACATCATCCTGACCATCAGAATCCATTGTTAATACTAAATCCGACTTTATATTTTTAACTTCATGACGAATACCATAGAGAATTGCTTCCTGAGACCCCATATTATAAGGCACATTTATTAAGTTCGCAGAATATTTGTTACACATATACTCCGTTTCAACATCCGGCAAGCCAAGATCATTTACTACAAGAATTGTAGTCTCATAAATGGTTGATAATTCTTCAAATATTTGAGGAAGTAACTTCTCCAAACATTTGGCCTCTTTATAACATGGCATTATAATACTAACACGTGTCTTCATTTTTCCTCTCCACATTTTTAATTCGTATCATACGAAAACTATATCAAATTATTGTTCGTTTGTAAAGAACACTCTCATAAATATAAAACCTACGCAATATTTTGATGCAAGATGGAAAGCGGCTTGACGCGGCTCAATATTCCTGCTGTTTCTATTTTTAAAGGTTTAGCCATAAGATTTATAGTATAATTAAATTAATGACAAATGTAAAGAAGCAGGCAGTAGAGGGTGCATGGAAATTTTCGGGATGAAAATTAGATAA